>JADGEY010000400.1 GCA_016744185.1 Emcibacteraceae bacterium
CACACACACACACACACACACACACAAACTCACTCCATATATATCACACACTCGCACACACACACACAAACACTCACACACACTCACACACACACTCACACACTCAATCTATCACACATTAGCACACATACACATACACACTTAATCTATCATATATTAGCACACACACACTCACACAATCACTCCATATATATCACACAACAGCACACATGCATACATACATTCACACACTTACTCTCACACACTGACACATTCATAAACCCAATCTATCACACATTAGCACACACACACACACACACACACACACACACATTCATACGCATTCACTCCACCCCTCACAAATAAACATACACACATTCATACGTTATATATGATAGGACTTACATTACAGTTTGTCTATGATTATCGATCAGAAATTATTATTATATAGATTCTATTATGAGTGGTCAACACAGGTTGAAAGGTGAGAGGTTGAGGTAATGTGTAATTTGGGGCTACCCTCGTTGTAGTACTATTTGAAATGTTACACTGGTATTACGTAATATACAGAAGAGAAAGGAGAACCGCCACCCGAGTAGATAATGCATAGTGTACGGCGTACTCTGTACGGTGTACATTGTAAATGGCATACTCTGTACAATGTACAGTACAGTGTACACTGTACA
>JADGEY010000401.1 GCA_016744185.1 Emcibacteraceae bacterium
TGAGTGTGTGTGTGTGTGTGTGTGTGTGTGTGTGTGTGTGTGTGTGTGTGTGTGTGTGTGTGTGTGTGTGTGTGTGTGTGTGTGTGTGTGTGTGTGTGTGTGTGTGTGTGTGTGTGTGTGTGTGTGTGTGTGTGTGTGTGTGTGTGTGTGCGTGTATCTACATTTACATCTACACTCTCCTTCAAAACACGCCTGCCATTGCTACATATCCATAACATTTCCCCTACATTTGCTGTTCCACTATCGGTATTACTGTCCCCTCACTTTCGATATATTTATACATTCGAATATCACTACCACACACATGTGTGTGTATCTGTAACACTTACATCCCTCTGGCTACCATTATCCGCTGCATTAATAGACATTCAAATCTCCATACACCCATCTACCCGACACATGATCACACACACACAACACCATCTCACCGAGGGACAACACCCCTCCTTCTACACCCCTCCTTCTACGTCCTTGCCCGTCTCCGGACTCCTCCATTTCCGTATCACATCAACGTGTGTTCCTGCAAAAGCTCGGATATAGGTTTTGCGATATCTGCAGCCATGCCTCGACTTCAGTCAACTAGTTTCCGTGTACTGACCACTTACGTGTACACTGTACAGTGTACATATAGTGTATAGCGTATAGCGTACACTGTACACTGTAC
>JADGEY010000402.1 GCA_016744185.1 Emcibacteraceae bacterium
TGTGTGTGTGTGTGTGTGTGTGTGTGTGTGTGTGTGTGTGTGTGTGTGTGTGTGTGTGTGTGTGTGTGTGTGTGTAGCAACAAATATATTCAAATAAACAGAACACTTTGGTAGTATGTACATACATACACTAGTGCTGGTGGTAGTGGTGATTTCAGTGTGTATGTGCGTCTGTGTGTATGTGCGTGTATGCGTGCATTTGTATCCGTGCGTGTGTGTGCGTGAATGTGTATGTGTGTGTGCGCGTGCACATGAGTGCAATATAAAACAAAACAGCACAAATCTCAAGAGTTTTTAATCTTGTTAAATTATTTATCATATACATGAAAATAGTAAATATACTATTTTTTGATTATAAAACAATGAGAATTCGTTTTAGATGGAGAGAATGGAAATGGAAGAGCCCAAGAAAAGAGAGAAATGGTCTCGCCACACGGATTTCGTATTCTCTTGTCTTGGCTATGCAGTTGGATTGGGAAATATTTGGAGGTTCCCTTACCTGTGCTATACCTACGGAGGAGGCTAGTCTACGATGGTATTCAGATAACTGTTGTTATTATTGTGCAATATATGTATACTAATAAAAATTATAATATAATCACACACACACACACACACACACACACACACACACACACACACACACACACACACACACACACAC
>JADGEY010000404.1 GCA_016744185.1 Emcibacteraceae bacterium
GAGGAAGGTGATTCGGATAAAGATGCAATTGTTGGAGTATCGTAGTCAAATAACCATGTTTCGGTTAATATCGCCATGTCGATATTATTGTCGAAAATGATCTCTTTGATAGCATCCGTTTTGTTTTTAATTGACCTGAAATCAATAAGTATTGACGAGATAAGGTTGATGTTGGAAGTGGTGTCATAATTTGTGCTATGTCCTTTATCATCTTTGATTACATAATTATTTGGTTGTCATTGAGTGGAAGCTAAAACTTCTTTCTTTCCTTTTTCATCGATATGTTGGAATTTCTCAAATGAGATAGTCCATTCGTCCATTTGTTTAATGTTTATATCCATTGGTGTTTCATCCCAGTTGATCTTATTATTTTTAGTGTATCTTAATTCGAATTTGTTGGTTCGTGTGTTCAACACAGATTTTACTTCATGTACATATTTTGATTTTATAGCGTGGAATAATATTTTACCTTTTCTGCGTTCATTGTATGATAGTGATGTGTGGCAGAATAAATTTGAATATTTATTTTTTGTTTTATAGATGGCAGATAAAAAGAGTCGTTTGTTGAAATCAGTTGTAAAACTGAGCTTAGCTATATTTTCATTGAAGTGAGTTTTTGTGATTAGATTATTACTAAATCCGAGATCTGTAAGGATATTATT
>JADGEY010000405.1 GCA_016744185.1 Emcibacteraceae bacterium
TGTGTGTGTGTGTGTGTGTGTGTGTGTGTGTGTGTGTGTGTGTGTGTGTGTGTGTGTGTGTGTGTGTGTGTGTGTGCTTTATTTTTATATTCCCATTATACTCCTTAATATTTTAAAAACAATAATAATATTTAAATGAATTATAGCGATTTATATATTATATAATAAATCACCTCCAATCCGCGAGCAATTTCAATTTCAGCTTTTGTCCGTCTCCTCTTTCGTACATTTCCGTTTGGCGTGAAGGTAGATGATTTATTGGCGACTGTATATGAGGGAAAGGCTGGGATTGACGTAGAATAGGAGATAGGCGAAGAGATAGCGGAGATACGAGTAGGGTAGAGAAATGAGATATATAGGGAGAGGTAGTGAGAGAAAGAGGGAGATTGGTGAAGAATAGGAAGGAGAGATAGGGAGAGAGGCTAGCAATGGGGAGAGGAGAGGATAAGAGATATCATTATCATTATTAATACTTTTTATAATACACAAATATATAGAATATTTAATTTAAACATAAATGAAATTATAGCAATAATATTGTGGATTTTATTTTGTTAGCATCTAAGCAGCAAAGAGGACCTGGCGGTGGAGGTCGTATTGCTATATACCACGGTGAAGAACATTCTTTCCTGGGTGGCATCCAAGCTTACGGAGGTAAAGGA
>JADGEY010000406.1 GCA_016744185.1 Emcibacteraceae bacterium
CGTGCCCCCTATATGTGTGTGTATGTATCCCCATACACTATATTAGCGCCACCTATGTATGTATGTGCATGCCATTATCATAGTAAACTCGTCCATTCTCTAGCTTCAAGGATGGTCTCGCATTCTGTGCCTTGATTCATCGCCATCGACCCGAACTCATTGAATATAATAAATTGTCCCGGGTTTGTAAATCATCATCATCATCATCATCATCATAATGTCATCATCATCATCATCATCATCATCATCATCACCATCATCATCACCATCATTATTGTCACCATCATCATCAGTATCATTATCTTCACCATACCGTCATAATCATCATTGTTATTATTATTATTATCATCATCATCATCATCATCATCATCATCATCATTATTATTATCATCATCATCGTCATCATCGTTACAAGAGATTTCAAGAAATGTTGCTCATTAAATAAAAAGATGCAAGACATAAAACCGATCTTCAAATATTATTCTTCATCGTTTTTTTTATTTTAATAGTTTATATTTTTTATTTTTATAGATATATATAAAGAGCTATTTTGATTATTATGAAATCCAGTTTGATTGATATATATATATAGAAACTCCAAAGCATATATATAGCATTTGACTTCTTATTTGACTTATAGGCTTTTTTATACACCCCTTACG
>JADGEY010000408.1 GCA_016744185.1 Emcibacteraceae bacterium
CATACACACACACACACACACACACACACACACACACACACACACACACACACACACACACACACACACACACACACCTACACACACACACACACACATACAATGGCTACCTACAAGACATTGTACACACACTACAGTGGTGTTGACGTGGAATTCACTTATTCCGTGATTTTTTTCTCTATTTAGGAATCATGGTATCGATTCTCATATTTTACATGTAGCGACCTAGATAACACGACGCACGTAGTACCGGCCTCGTATTGGTTTTGTTGTATGTATGGGTGGAACAAAGAGATACCGACATGCCTACATGAACTGGAACGTGATCGTGTTTAGATTAGTTGCAGTTATTTACAAATTCCGTGACCGGTTGGTGAGGTGTTCTGGAGAAAACTAAATGCGTGTTTTTAATTAAAATTATCAACAGTATATAAATTGCTTTATATAATAAATACAGTCGGCCCATTAGAGATAGTACGTGTAGGGCTGACATTACCTCAGTCTGTCAATAAGCGCGTGATAAGAATTATCGATTGTCTTAAAATATTATCTTACAACGCAATATTCGGGGTAATAAGTGTCACTGTACACTGTTCCCTGTACACTGTACTAAATTCACTGTACACTGTACACTGTACTATATACACTGTATACTGTAC
>JADGEY010000409.1 GCA_016744185.1 Emcibacteraceae bacterium
CTATCACAGCTACTAGATCCAGAAAGACTGCTATCGTCCGAAGAGTCAGATTCATCCACTACAAAGCAATAGGATATTGAATTAACAATTATTTGTTACTTAAGATCAAGAAGTATATTATAATATTTTTGTATTAATACATATCAAATATATTAGGCAAAATGATTTTAAAAAAATAAATTACCTTTAGAGTCTTTGGTTAGAAGTGAATGAAATGTGGAATTTGCTAATTTCGGTTTCTGAAAATAATATGAATATTAAAATTATGATAATTTCAAATCTGTTTTAATACTACTACTACTACTACTACTACTACTAACACTAAAATAAAGCCTGCAAATGATACTAGCATCTAAAGAACCAACTAAACAAATAGGATAATTAAACAACAATGGTTAATACAAAAACACGCACACACACACACACACACACACAGGGTATGACAAATGGTATACCTTATTTGGATCTGGTAGTGAATCATTACTGAGTGTCAAGGGTGAATTTGGTAATTGTGATCGGAAGGCCGGAATTGTTTTTAAATGTACATCTTGTTTCTGTAGAGATCCGAGTCAGTGGAAGGGTGGCAGAGTGTAGAGAGGGTGGTGAACGGAGAACACATGGGAGACAAGTTATTAGGAACAAAGTGTTAGGGACAATTT
>JADGEY010000040.1 GCA_016744185.1 Emcibacteraceae bacterium
GTATGATTGTGTGTGTTTGTGTGTGTACTGATATTTAATGTATATTTACCATAAATTTAATGTTCTATATTCATGTTTGTAATTATAAATTTCCAAAAAATAATAATATTAAAAGGGAGTATCTATGGTTTCACTTGCAAGAGCAAGCATAATAATTGATTGGCGGCGTTATATCACCATTATTAGCATGCTCACCTTAACAGGTCTTATCCTAACAGTTGAAGCTGCTATTTTTGCAGGAATGATGAGCAATAGCACCCACAGCATTTTAGAAAGCCGCGCAGACCTAATGGATTACGAAAAACAGCAGCAGCTCAATAGAAAATGATTATTTAAGAGGCAGTGACGGCAATATTCTTTGGCTTCACCCCAATGTTGAACATGTCCAAATTCACGGAGAAGGTGGCAGAATTTTTTGGAAAACCAAGGATTTTAAATTTAAAAATGGACGTATGATCCCTCTAAATTTAGACCACAGTTCCTTAAACTTCCCAAAAGGATTTAGTGAAAAACACAGAAAGCTTTTAGGAATTCCAGGATCAATTCTCATACCAAAGAACTATATGAAATCTTTTGATGCTACTGTTGGGCAAGATATTAAAATTGGCATGCAAGAAAATTATGTCCTCGTCGCTGGCACAGTTGATAAGGTACTTAGCAATGGGTTTCCCATCATCTATGCATCACAAAATACATTTAATTATCTTAATGGCTCAAGTCCGAAAATGACTACATTTTTAATTAAGTTAAAAGATCCCTCGCTTGCAAAACAAACCGCAAAAGAGCTGCAATATGCTGTCGACAAATTAAACCGAAAAATGACGGTTTGGACGCCAAAATCTTTTATTGATAATGCAAAAACTGCATGGTTTGATAAAGATGAAACCGCAAATACAATGCTCTATTCCGTTGGTTTTATTGCTTTATTCAGCCTAGCCATTGGCAGCCAAGTCATGAGAGCTAATCTTTTTGCCCAGCTTAAAGAATTTGGCACTTTAAATGCGTTAGGGGTAAGCCGCTTTAAGCTTGCTCTTGTTGCCCTAGAACAAGGGTTCTGGGTGGGGGTTTTCTCCATTGCTTTCTCTATGGGTATTTTCTTTATCATACAATATGTTGCCGCTTTTTATAGCCAATCTCTTGTCATGACATGGATGGTCTTTGGCATATGTTCTGCGCTTATTTTAACTGTTTCTTTGGTTTCAGGTTTCTTTTCCGTCTCTATTCTTCGGAAAATAGAACTTACCAGTTTATTGCGCTAGGGAAAATATTATGACAGATCAAACATCTCCGATACTCACTGCAAGAGGACTTGCAAAATCTTTCACCACAGGGCAAATTGTCACAAAAGTTCTTAAAGGTGTCGATCTTGACCTTTATGCTGGGGAATTCACCCTGCTTATGGGACCTTCGGGTTCTGGTAAATCAACGCTGCTTGCAGGGATTAGCGGGCTGCAAAAACCTGATGCGGGAACGGTGATTGCAAATGGCTATAATCTATGAGAAAAACCCAAAAAAATTCATGATTTTCGCCTGAAATATTGCGGTTTTATTTTTCAAAATGTGAATTTATTTTCTTGCCTAACAGCATTGCAGCAAGTTGTTTTTTTACTTGAGCATATTGGCATAGAGTCTAAAAAAGCAAATATGATTGCCGAAGAGAATTTAGAAGCTGTTGGGCTTTCTCACCGCATGAATTTGCTACCCAATGAATTATCTGGCGGCGAGAAACAGCGGGTAGCAATCGCCCGTACATTGGCGACTAAACCTAAATTAATTTTTGCAGATGAGCCAACATCTGATCTTGATAGCGTCAATGGCCAAATGATTGTTGATCTTCTTCATAGAGCGGCGAGGGAACAAGGGGCAATGGTATTATGCGTGACCCATGATGACCGGGTTAAAAAAGTTGCCGACCGCACTATGTTTATTGAAGATGGCATCATCACAAATGGTGAGAAAAAGGATTAAAAAATAATGTTTATGACAAAAAGAAAAAAAATTATCATTGGAATCACAGCTATTGCCGTAAGCGCAGGGGCATTTTGGTATTTCACAAAAAAAACCTCTCCCAAAATGGATAAAACGAAACTCAGCATGATAATGAAAGCGATCAGCCATCCAAAATTTGTTGCTGTATCATCGGGGCTTATTGATATTCAGGGCGGAATTAGTAATATTAACGCCCCTAAAAGCGGCGTTATAAAACAAGTTTTTGTGATAGAAGGTGAAATTGTAAAAAAAGATCAAATACTTGCTATTCAAGAGAATGGTCAAGAAAAAATAGCTGTCCAGCAAGCAGAGGCAAATCTTGAAAGCCACCATGCTCAAGATGAGCTTGCTACAATTCAAAGAAAAGCTGCAAAAAGAGAGCTTAACCGCTTAACCCCTCTTCATAAAATTGGGGCGGTTACTCAAAGAGAATTCGATGGCGCAACAGATAGGGTATTACAGCAGCAGGTTAATATAAAAATAAATAAAGCCCGTCTTTTAGGTTTAGAAACCAGATTAACCCAAGCTAAATTTAACTTAGCTCAGCGTACTATCCTTGCCCCTCTTGACGGTCAAATTGTAGAAGTAAAAGCACGCCCAGGTGTTGGGGCATCAACGCAGAATGTGACATCTCTCTTTAAAATTATTCCTCATAGCAAGCGCCTTATTCGGGGCGTTATTGATGATAGTGTCTTAAATGATATTTTTATAAAGCAAGACGCACTGGTTTATTCTGATATTGATAAATCGAAACAATATCTTGCAAAAGTCATGCGCATTAGCCTTTACATCCCAAAAGAAGAAGGATTTGCTCGGTATTTTCGCAGTGGGCGTGCCCAAACGATTGGCGTTGTTCTATCTATGGACACTTCCCCCCTTCTCATTGGGCAGAAAGTCCAAATCCGTTTTCTTCGCAAGGGCACAGATGCTAAAAAAGCACTTGAAGAAGCAAAAGCACAAGCCAAACGCAGAAAACGCAACCCTTCAAAACCATCATCCCAGAGACAGCCTAAACGCCGCATTATCATCAGACATTAAGAGAAGGTAAAACTATGCCCTATAAACTTTCTACAGTAACGGCTATCATGATTAGCATATCTCTTACGGCCTGCGCTCCACGGCTTGATATGAATGATACGCCGCTGCAAAAATTAACGCCAAAAGCTTGGAAGAAATGGTCTGCCCCTGATACAAGCTCTTATATTTCTTGGGATACCCTTAATGATCCTAGATTAAAACAGCTTCTTGGGCGCGCGCTCATCAATAACCTTGATATAGAAACGGCACGGCAGCGGCTTAAATCATCTGAAATTAGCCTGCGTTCCCAGAAATCAGCTCTCTATCCAAGTTTAAGTTTTAACAATAATATTTCTTATGGCGGTGATTTAAATACGAGCAGAAATAATGCCTCTTTTAGCCGCTCTATTCCTGCCTCTTATGAGATCGATATTTGGGGACGAAATTCAGACAGAGCAAAGTCTGCGCAGCATAGAGTTCATATTGCAAAGATCAGCTTAAGATCAGCCCGTATTTCTCTTGCAGCAAGAGTGAGCGCGGCTTATTTTAATATTACCGCGCTGGACAGGCGGTTAGACCTTAGAAGGCTTTCTCTTCAAAAAGCCTTTGAGCTTAGAGAATTTGTTAAGGCACGTTTTGAGGGTGGTCTTGCTGTAGCGATGGATCTTGACCGCCAAGATGTGCAAGTTGCAGACCTTCAAACAGCTATTGAAGAATTAAAAGCTTCAAGAGCGGCATCGGAAAATAATCTTGCGGTTTTACTTGGTAAAACGCCCGAAGAATTTGAATTTAAAAAACAAAATATACCTCTAACCGCATCTAAAAAACTGCTGCCCAGCGCACCAATTGATATTTTACGGGCCCGTCCTGATATTCAAATTGCAGAAAGCTCACTTGCTATTTCTCATATTTCTTATGATTTAATGCGTAAAAGACTATATCCAACTTTTAGCCTTTCCGCAGCGGCAAGCCTTGCATCTAATTCATTATCAACGTTTTTTGATGTCCTTTCTCTGCCCTTTAGAGCTGCGGCAGGATCATCAATTCCACTTTTTGATGGCGGCAGAAGACAGGCGGAAATAGACCAAGCAAGCTTAAGCCATAAAATGGTTATCACTAATTATAAAAGAACCATTTTAAATGCCCTTAGAGATGTAGAGACTGCTTTAGCTCGGCAAGAATCTATCGCCCGTCAAAAAGAAAGCCTAGAGCGAAAACGTCAATCCCAAGAAAAAGTCAGCAAGGAAGCCAAAGCCCGTTTTGAAGCAGGGAGCATAAGCTCGATTAACCTGCTCCAAGATGAAAATGCTCTTATCCGTGTGCAAGAACAAGAGGTCAATCTCTGGCTTAGAGGCAAGCTTTCTGCCATTGGTCTTCTTCGGGTATTTGGAGTTGATCCTAACATAACTCAGAAAAAAGAACCTGCTTCTTAAAGTTTATTCTCTTGACCAAGGCTAAAAAATAAGACAAGATTCTTTTCTTAATTCTTAGCCTATGAAAAGACATTAAATGCCGCAACAAGATCATGCTCATCGCTGGCTTAAACTTCTAAGCCCTAAACGTATTAATAGCCCCTATAATGATACGGCACAGTGCGATTTTAATGCTGCGGCAGGGCGGGATTCATTTGAGCAAGACCGTGATCTTATTGTTTTTTCTGCGTCTTTTAGAAAGCTACAAAATAAAACGCAGGTTCATCCCCTGCCGACAAGCGATCATGTTCATAACCGCTTAACCCACAGTGTTGAGGTTTCTTCCGTTGGACGCTCGCTTGGCAATGCGGTTGGGCATGCGATTATCCAAAAAGATGCGGACGGCATTCTGGCGAAAAATAATATTAGCTACCATAGTTTTAATTCCATTATCCAAGCCGCAAGCCTTGCCCATGACATCGGTAATCCGCCCTTTGGTCATAGCGCAGAAGACAGCATTCAACAATGGTTCAAGTCCGAAAAAGGACAGTGCCATATGGATCATTTAAAAGAAGAACAAAAGCAAGATTTTTACCGTTTTGAAGGAAACGCACAGGGATTTCGCATCTTAACCCAGCTTGAAAACCGCAAGTTTGACGGGGGGCTTAGGCTGACATATGCGATGCTCTCCACCTTTTTAAAATACCCAACCCCTGCTTATCTTTGCCCCAAAGGCAGGCGCATTACCAGTAATAAAAAGAACGGCTATTTCCTCGCCGAAAAACATTATTTAGAAGATATTCAAGCAGAGCTTGACCTGCCCACAACATCAGATGAAGGTCTATGCCTTGTCCGCCATCCCCTCACCTATCTGGTCGAAGCCGCCGATGATATTTGCTATACAACCGTTGATATTGAAGATGCATATCTGCTCGGCGATATTGATTTTATCAAAGCAAGAGAGCTTTTAGGTCAGTTCTTGCCAGAGCCGCCGATGCAAAAAGGCACGAATGATGAATTTATTTCATACCTTAGAGCCTCTGCAATCGGTAATCTTATTCCAGAAGTTTCTAAAGCTTTCATGGCTCATGAGAGCGCAATGATTGAGGGGACATTCATGAGCGAGCTTCTTAACGAGACCTGCCATGCGCAGGCTATTGGGTTTATTAAAGCAGAATCAAGCCGCCTTATTTATAATGCAGAACGAAAAACCCTGCTGGAGCTGCAAGGGGAAAAAGCCATTCATGACATGCTTGATATTTTCACCTCTTTGCTGCCTGAACTTCACGCCCATAACTGGGATGAAAATTCTATAACCAAAAAGAAAAGCCGAAAGCTTTTACGTATTTTAAATAATAATTTTACCAACGAAAAATTTCACTATTTTGAAAATGTCAAAGACATGCCCGCAGAAGATCAATATTACCACGCTGTTCTGCGGATAACGGACTTTATTTCAAGCATGACCGATAAATATACCATTAAACTTCATAAAACTTTGATGGGTCTTTAGAAATGAAATATATGCTCGTTATTTGGTTTTAATCTTCTAAATCTTTAATTTTTTAAGATATTTCACCAATTTCGAAAATCCATATACGCCATACAGCAAAAGCATCGCCTCAAACACACTCGCCACCAACGCAAGGTCAACCATTTTCATATTTAAAGTATCACTCCCACCTTCAAACATAGTCTTAGATGTTCCATCGGTAAATATTTCGAAAACCACTAAAAATAAAGCACTAAGAAATAGCCCGAATATAGCAATATATATTTCACGGCTACCCGGTATATTCTTCATAGCTATCAACTTTCGAGCAGTGAAGTATAATATCACTATCGATATAACCTCTAAAACCAGATAAATACCTATTAAGATAAGCCGCCCCATAGATTCCGTCAAAAACTCTTTTACTAATTCTATATCTTCCATTTTATCTCTCCCTCTTCACCCATAATAATCGACAGCAAAAATTCCACCTGCAATCAAGCCTAAAACCGCGAGCACTGCGAAAGTAATTTTAACCCAGCTCCAAGGACGCTCGCCCTGCACTTCGCCTGTCCTAGCATTAATCATGAAACGATATGCCTTTTTATTATAGCGATATGCACTGAGCCAGACAGGCAGTAAAATATGCTTAAATCCTATATTATTATGCTGAGTTTTAACGCTGTAAATTTGTTGCTCATCACCGCCAATATGACGGCGAATGCTGCGGCGGATAGAGCCGTCCATTATCTCTTTTGCTTCTCCAAAACCTTCCGCTAGACCAAGCTGATAACTTTCAGATTTAAAGCCGCTTAGATAATCATCTTTATAGGGAATTAAATTCTCTAGATCCCATGGCTCTAGCTCTTTTGCGTATTTTTCGGGCAGGGATTTACTGGCAAGCACTAATACATCATCAAAATCATTTACAACCGTTCCAGAAGTCGGATACCAAGCGGTTTTCCTGACCTGCTCTGTATAAGTACTCGTCTTTCCTTCTGAATCTGTTCTCGTACGGGTCACGCTCACATAATAATATATGCCCCTTGCGCCCGTGTAAAAGCTGATCGTATCCGCATCATACGTCCAGTGGGGAACGTAAATTCCATTGATAGAAACCTCTAGCCTAGCTCTCTCTTTTAGAGCATTTGGAGCAAACCAAAGGCTTTTAAGCCATGTTTTATAGCTTTTCTTTGCTTCCTTTTTAGGAACGTGAAACGGCAATAATGATCTGGGTTTAATCAGGCGAACGGAAGCAGCTACCGTAACAATATCCGTATCGCAAAAAGGACAAGCATGAGAGGTTGCGCTGCTTTGCCCTGCTGATTCTGCGCCGCAGTTTGTACATTTAATGACCAGTTTTTCTTCTGTCATTTCTTCATTTTCTGCATCTTCCAAATAGGCCAGAAAGTCAAGTTCCTGAATATCCCCTTCCCCCCTTATAATAGGGTTTTGATGATCGCAGTGACCGCATTTCAGGGATTCTGTTCCCACAGCATATGTTAATTTTGCTCCGCACTGGGCGCATTTAAATTCGCTGTCTTTCGGGGCTTGCTCTGTAGGGGCATCTGGCTCTAAAGGAGGAGGTGATGATGTCATTATACTGATCCAATATTGCTTATGATTATTTCGGAAGAGGCGGAGGCGCTGCACCAAAGAGGGCATTTACAGCCGCAACATCAGAAGCAGCTTTCCAAGATTCCATTCCCTCACACCAAACCAGTGCGCTGCGGATTAAAGAGCCGTCCTTTACCATTTGCGCCAAAGCGTCAAACGTCATAGGGCCTTTAGGTGCGCCGTCCACCGCCACATGATACATCACGCCGGCTGGAAGCGGAGGAGGCACGGCACTTGCCCCTTGCCCCTGTGTTTGCCTCTGTGGCTGCCCCTGTGGCTGCCCCTGTGGCTGCATAGATTGACCCATTTGATTTGCCATAGCAAAGCCCATACCCATACCCATACCGCCGCCTGCCATACCGTCATTTTCAGCCGCTTTTTCCATTGCTGTTGCCGCTTGATATTGCGTGTATTTTTGCAGGTTTCCAATAATGCCCATGCTTGATCTTTTATCAAGTGCCTCTTCTACCGCTGGCGGCAGAGAGATATTTTCGACAAGCATTTTAGTAATATCAATGCCGTAAGCAAGAAACTCATCATGGATTTTACCTGTTATAAATTCGCCAAATTCATCATAATTTGCTGCCATATCCAGCACAGGTATTTTTGCTTCGCCTAGAATATCTGAAAACCTTGAAACAATAAGATTACGCAGCTGGTCGGTAATTTCATCTGTCGTAAAATGACCATCTGTTCCAACGATTTCTTTAATGAAGTTTTCTACATTAGAAACTTTAATCTCATATGTTCCAAAGGCTCTAATTCGCAGAGGACCAAATTCAGGATCTCGCAGCGTTATCGGGTTTTTAGTTCCCCATTTAAGATTTGTAAAACGGCGGGTATTAATAAAATATACTTCCGCTTTAAAGGGGCTATGAAAGCCATATTTCCAGCCTTCAAGCGTTGACATGATCGGCATGTTTTCGGTCGATAGCTCATAATCACCTGCTTGAAAAACATCCGCAATCTTTCCTTTGTTAATGAAAACCGCTACTTGAGTTTCTCTTACAATAAGCTTTGCGCCCATTTTAATTTCGTTTTCATAACGTTCAAAACGGTAGACCATCGTATCACGGCTATCATCTGTCCATTCGATAATATCAATAAATTCGCCGCGTAATTTGTCAAAAAATCCCATATTGAATTCCTTTAATTTTTGATTTTCTATAAAAGAGATATAGCATTCTTTCATCAGAGCTTCAAAATAATTTCACTGGATTATTAATTATTAAATCCACTTAATATCTCACCCGTCTTATTAATCATTATGCACTACAGTTGCATTTAGCCCGCATAAACTGCTATCATTATTCTAGGGAATTTATAAATTAGAATTAAAAATGAAAACTCCATTCAAATATTTACTCCTTTGCTTAGCCCTCACCATCTCGCTGGTTTTATCTTTTTCTGCTCAGGCTCATAACGTAGATGAAGCCACTCAAGAATTTTTAATGAGCAGCACAGGCACGGCCTTTATCCCGTACCTTTATATTGGCGCAAAACATATGGTTACGGGCTATGACCATCTTTTATTCTTGGTGGGAGTGATCTTCTTTCTCTACCGCACCAAAGATATTTTGATCTATGTTAGCCTATTCACGCTAGGGCATAGCATCACCCTGCTTTTTGGTGTCTGGAATGATATTCAGGTTAATAGCTATTTAATTGATGCCATAATTGGCATGTCAGTCGTCTATAAAGGCTTTGATAATCTGAGCGGATTTAAAAAAACATTAGGATTTCAGGCGAACACCAAAGCTGCCGTTCTGATCTTTGGCTTATTTCATGGTTTTGGTCTTGCCACAAAATTACAAGAATTTGTATCAAGGGGTGAAGGACTTTTTGGAAATTTAATTGCCTTTAATATCGGCGTTGAAATCGGGCAGTTCCTTGCGCTTGGATTTGTCTTTATTCTTTTAAGTATTTGGCGCAAATATGACAGCTACCTAAAATTTTCCCTCGCATCGAACACCCTATTAATGAGCGGCGGTCTCGCCCTTACCCTGCTGCAGCTTACAGGCTATTTTACAAGTTAAAAGGATAAATTATGAGCGAAAATAATATAGAATTACATTCTACCGCCGTTTTAATTAAGGCAAGCATCATTGCCGCCCTTGCCGCAACCATGCTTTTTATAACTATTATCCTGCCTGCTGAATTTAATAAAGATCCTTTGGGAACGGGTAAATTTTTAGGGCTAACCGTATTGTCAGCACCTGCCAAAAGCTTACCCAAAGCCCCCGTAAAAAACGCCGCTTCAAACACCGTTCAAACAGATGACGTAAAAATTAGCGTGCCTGCTGGCAGAGGAATAGAATATAAATTCCAAATGATGAAATATGCAGATTTAAAATATGAATGGAAATCTGATGGAGAGCAAATTTACTTCGATTTCCACGGTGAGCCAAAAGGCGGTGCCGCAGGCTATTTTAAAAGCTACGCCATCTCTACCGCTTCCGCTGTAAAAGGCACGATGACAGCTCCCTTTGACGGCAGCCATGGCTGGTACTGGAAAAATAACAGTGATAAAGATATTATCATCACGCTCAAAACATCTGGCATTTACACCCTAATCGGCAATCCGAAAAAAGAATAATCCTCACGCTTTTAATCAGCACCAACTCGCTTGCATTTTAGGTTCTTTTAAAAGCTCATTCACATTGGCTTCCAAAAGCTTATAGCCTACGTTCCCATAGAGAAGCTGTCTGCCTTCATTTAAATAATATGTCGGGCTGCCTTTTAAACTTAGGCGGTGATATAATTCATTATCCCTGCTATATTTCGCAAAAGCCTCGCCTGAAATATAGCTGTCCCAAATCGCTCCGCTATCAAGGGAAAGCTCTTTGGCAATATCCATTAAAACAGCAACATCTGAAATATCTTTTGCTTCTTTGAAAAAAGCTGTTCTAATGTTCTGGATAAGCATTTCGACCTCAAGATAAGTTACAGAGGGCAAGATTTGCGCCGCATTAATAAATAAATGTGCCGTAGCCGACGTTTTAGGGCGGCAGAGCGTCCAGACATCAGGGTGAATTTCCATATGAGCAAAGCTGCTTGCCGCATGATGAACATGCTTTGAGAAGCCTTCATAGCCCCCTCTATCCGCCCAGCCCAGCTCTATCTTTGTAAAAACATCACCAAAAAGGGAAGAAAAATGATATTCAACTTCGATCTTATCTTTGAAATTCTTCTGAAGTTCCTCTACTCTAATCTGAGCCACATAAGCCCATATACAAAGCACGTCCGTAAAATATTGTAGCTTCACTTTTTTCCGTTGCATCATGGTCCCTTTCTAAAAATTATCCTATTATCTTAAATTATAGCGTTCATTTTTTTAAAAAATGACATATATCAATATCCATAAAAAAAGCAGGATACCCGAATGAATACCCTGCTTAAATCATTTAAAAATTAAAAACTTACTTAAAAGTATCTTTTGATTTTACAATCTTAACCGAGGTGACGTTAAGCTTATAATCCGCCACGATATCATCTTCTTTTAAAATATCTTTGCTAAGACCTTTTTTAAGAAAATTTGAATAGCTCATCGGTGAAGTAATATTGCCCCGAATGGATTTTGCAAGCTCTTCCGCTTCGCTCGCCGCCGTAACAATAGTCACGAACATATTATCCACTTGCCAATATTTTTTCATCGCCGCATTGACATCTTCAAGCGTAAGATTTGCCATCAAACCATCTATTTCAGCAAGAAAATCTTTGCGTCCATAAAAATTAGAATCCATCAAATACCCAAGACGGGCAGCAGGCGTTTGAGCATATAATTTTGTATAGCTGCGCAGGAACGTCCTTGTTGCTTCAAAATTTTGCACGCTCATGCCTTTTGAAATCATCAAATCAAGCTCACGTACTGCCATTCTTAAGGCAAAATGAGCATGACCAATTTTAATATGAGAAAGCTCTTTATATTGGGATTTAAGCTGGCTTGCGATTTGAACGGGTCTGATCCAAAGAGACATATAGTTTGAATCTCTAGGCGTGCCAGCGGCAGGCAACATGTTTCTGCCGCCATTTTCATACCATTCAATATATGAGTAATCACCATAATTCATCGAACGGGCTTGACGAATTTTTTGATATAATCTGGAATAGCCTTTTCTATGCTCGCCCAGCCAAGAATTTGCAACCATAAGGGCGGCGAATTCATCATTAGAGCGGGTAATATCCATTTTATAGCCCGTAAATATCGCAGAACCAAAAGCACCTTTTTTAGCAATAATCTCGACTTCCACGCCCTTTACATCACGGGCAGGATCAGCGTCAGGAATCACAGCTTTAACATCGGGCAGCATATTCATATCTGCTTTAACCTGCTTAAGGAAATCATCAGAATAATTCCCTGCAATACCAATGGTAAGATTATGACGGTTAAAATACTGGGCGTAATGCGCTTTCACATCTGCCAAAGTAATCGATTTAACAGAAGCAGAATTCCCCTGTTTCATATGCCCATAATTTGTTCCCCGAAATAAAAAATTTTCAAGAGCTTTTTTGCTGTATTCTTCATCAGAAGAGGCACGGATTCCTTGGTCTACATAATTTTGCTGACCGTCCATCACCCGCTTAAAATCTTCTGCGTTAAAAGAAGGGTTAAGCATTAAACCTTTGGCAATGGGGTAAAATTCATCAAGAAAGTCTTGATGCACAATGAAGGTAAAGATCGAAACCTGCTTATCAACTGACGCGCCATAGCCTGCTGCCATGGGATAGATTTTATCTTGGATTTCACTATATGTCATAGTAGAAGTTCCGCCGCCCGAAACAACATTAGCGGCGGCAAAGGTTAAACCTTCTTTGCCTTTAGGGTCTGTAATAGAGCCATTCTTAAACATAAATTTCAAAACGACTTTATTTGAAGAAGCCAGCTTAAGTTCAATAACTTCTGCGCCATATGCCATAGAAGATACCAAAAAACTGAAACTAACGAATAGACCAATGATGAGCTTTTTCATTATTTGATGCTCCCTTTTTTATCACTTGAAATTGTGGCAATCGTCAGCCCTGTTTCTACAAAATATTTTGCAGCAACCATCTGAAGATCAGCCTGCGTCACTTTTTCATATTGAGAATATAGGCGGTTAATCGCTTCTGGATCACCCGTTAATTGCACGTAAGAGGCAAGCGAGCTTGCGATTGAGCCAGGGTTATCAATGCTCATGGCAAAACCATATTTCATGCTTGATTTAATATTTTTAAGCTTTAGGGGATCAACACCATTTTTCTTAAAGTCTTCAATCGCCGCAAAAATTTCATCTTTGACATATTGCATATCTTTTTTATCATAAAATGATGCTTGAATCCCAAATAACCCAGGGCCTCTGCTATCGCCAATCCGCCCGCCTAAAAACCGTGCTTTACGTTCTTTAAGAACCAATTTTTTATAAAGAGGTGACGTGCGAGAAAAAATAACCGCGGCTAAAATATCAAGCGCAGGCATATCAATTTTTCTATCATCAAATTTAGGGCCTTTAAAATTAAGCGACATGAAAGCTGGAATAGAGCCATTTTCAAGATGCACGCTGCGGCTTTGTGTCTGGACAGGCTCTTCTGGTACAACAGAGATATATGAGCCACGCTGCCATGATCCCATATATTTTTCCGCAAGCTTATTAACAGCCTCAGCGGTTACATCACCAACAACAATCACCGTTGCATATTCTGGGCGGTAAAAACGATCTTTAAAAACCAGCGAATAATCATATTGATTGGGCATATCGACAATATCTTTAAAATATCCCATTGTTGTATGACTATAGGTATGTTTTTCATAGGCTGTTTCTTGTATTTTTTCATTAATTTGTGAATAGGGTGATGCAAAATTCTTGGTATATTCACCTTTCACTGCGCCCGCTTCTGTCTTAAATCCATGTTTAGAATATTTAAGATTCATAAAGCGGTCCGCCTCGATATCAAACATAGTCTCTAATTTAGCAGCCGAGCCGACCATATGATAAACGGTTCTATCTTTTGTTGTATTCGCATTTGCGCTTGCTCCCGTAGATTTAAGAATCTCGGAATATTTTTCTTTTGGATATTTATCTGTTCCCCGAAACATCATATGTTCAAAAAAATGGGCAAAGCCTGTCACGCCCTCTTCAATCTCATCACGCGCCCCGACACGAAAAACCGTATAAAAAGCTATCGTCCCTGGACTATCAAAAGGAACGGTGACAACTTTTAAGCCATTTTTTAGCTGATATTGATGTATTTTATAGGGGAGAATATTTGAGTTTCTGACTATCTCCTTAGTCTCTGACGCGCTATCCGTATTTTTTTCCGCAGAGTTATTATCACATCCATTTAAGAGCAAAGCTCCCAATAGAAAAGCTGCGCTCACTATATTTTTTTTCATTAGAGTTCCTTCTTATGCTATTATAACTATATAAAATACACGTCCTCACCCCCCTTAATATCCCACCATATTTCATATGGTTATAATCTAACGAAAGCTTCGTTAAATGGCAAAAGAAATTACGGTATTTTTATTTTACTTAAGGCTGTCTATGACCTGAATAAGCTCTTGAATAATATCTTGTAATAATTTTCTTTTTTTAACATCTGTCATTTCACCATCTTTAAGTAAATCATATGCACCGCCAAAAGCCGCTTGTTTTGGAATGACAAAGCTGCCCACTGATGTGAAAATATCTCTAAGGTGAGGTAAGGCACGAAGCCCGCCAAGGCTTCCAGGAGAGGTCGCTAGCAGAGCAATTTTTTTATTTTGCAGTGCCCGCTTCCCTTCTGGCGTTGGACGGGACATCCAGTCAATCAAATTCTTCATCGGGCTAGAAATAGACCCATTATATTCAGGATTACAAATGATAAAACCGTCCGCAAGCAGCATTTTTTCTTTCAAGCGCAAAACGCCTTCTGGTGTGGCTATTGCTTCTAAATCTTCATTAAATATTGGAATATCATAATCAATTAAATTTATGACCTCTGCGTCTGCGCCCAGCGCTACCGCTTCTTTAACGGCAATATGAGATAATTTACCATTAAGCGATTCTTTACGAAGGCTTCCTGAAATACTTAGAATTTTTGACATCCTTACTCCTTTTCATTTATAAAAGTTTCTTAAAATAATAAAAATCTTTCATAGCACATAAATTCATATTAACATCATTTTACTGTATCTTACATATTGCATGGAGACATAATGTTTTACCAAATGTTCTACCAAATTTTCATCGGCAGCGTCCTGATTACTCTTACTGTGATTATTCAAGCCGTCTTTATTGCTCTTCTTATCAAGGCTGCCAAAAAATATGAAATCTGGTTTGCCACACCGCATTTTTTCCATAAAAACATTATAACCCTCGTGGTGATTGTACTTTGGCTGGTCGGCGGCATTAGCCTTGGGACTTGGGTCTGGGCATGGGCATTTGTTCTGCTTGATATTATCCCAGAAATAGAGCCTGCCCTATATTTTGCTCTGACAATTTTTACAACCCTTGGCTTTGGTGATATGTTGCTTGATGAAGAATGGCGCATTTTAACAGGGATTGGCGCAACCAATGGGTTGATTATATTAGGGGTAACAACCGCCTTTATCGCAGAATTTATATCCCGCATGCGAAACCAGCAAGAGAGCCTAAAAGATGATTAATTAGGGCAGCATTAATTCAGGATTAAGCCGCACGCCAAACCAGTTCATTCCCCAATGAAGATGAGGGCCCGTCGCCCGCCCCGTTGATCCAACTGTGCCAATTTTCACTCCCTGCATTACAGTATCACCGACCTTAACCACTGCCGTATCTAGGTGGCAATAAACCGTACTAACCCCATGACCATGATCAATTACAATCGTATTTCCCGTATAATATAAATCCGCAGCCATAGTAACCCTTCCCGATATTGGCGCAATAATTTTAGTCCCCTTTGGCGCAGCGATGTCAAAGCCCGTATGGGGGCGCATTTCTTTACCATTAAGGATTCTATGCCCGCCAAAACGTCCTGAAATTCTGCCCCTTACAGGCCAAATAAATTTCTGGGTAAAGCCAAGAAGATCGCTATTGATTTTACGGCTTAATCTTACAAGCTTGCCATCTTTTTTAATTCTTATCAGAGCTTCTTTAGGCGGCGATATAAATTTTTTAGGCAGTCCATTAATGATCTGCACATTATATTTCACGGGACTTACTTTAAATTTTGGAAATTTTGCATAGCCTTTTTTATCCACATATTTAAATTGAATTTCACCTTTTTCACGCCAATTAAGCCCAAAAGTAAAATAGCCTTCCTTAGATAATTTAAGCTCTTTTCCTTTCCAAAATACTTTTTCATTTGGCTCTATCTTACCCACATATAATCCGCCCTGTTTTAGTATTTTAGGAAGTCCTAAATCCGCAGCCGCATAGGCAGAGCGGCTAGATAAAGCTAAAATCATCATCATCATAAATGTCAAAACCCTCATAAAAGCATCCCTTGATTGCCATTGTCTTTTTTAGGCTTTATTTTAGCTTTGCCCAGCGACCCTCTTGCGATAACCGCAAGCCTATCCTCTTTAAACTGAATTTCCAGCCCTGCTCCAGATTTTATTCCTTTACCAGAATGAACCAGCTTTCCCTTTTCATCTCGCACCACCGCAAACCCCCTCTCTAAAGACCTCTCATAACTAAGGCTCATTAAGAGCCGAGCAGGACTGATAAGCTTAACCCGCTGATGTTCTAATTCTTGTAAAATAGATCGTTCCATACGTTCTTTTAAAGCGGTTATCCTATCATTGGCAAGGGCTGTATGATTTATTAAAATATCCACCCGAAGACCGTGGGATAAATGATCAAGACGCATTTTTTGTCTCTGCGTTAAAACATTTAATCCGCCTGCGCTGCGCTGCGCTAATATCATAATCTGCGCATTATACTCTGAAATTTTCTGGCGAAGCACTCTAGGCGAAAGCCGCCCTGCAATTTTAGAGAGCCTTAATTCACTGCGCTGAATATTCGCTTCAAGTGACCTCGGAAGCCTCTCTGAAAGCTCGTCCATTTTCTGGCGAGCAAGATTAAGCAGCTCTTCTGGTTTTGGCAGCCCCCGTGACAGGCCTTCTAAATATTGTTTTTTATCTTTTAGAGTGCGGCGAACGCTATGAGACAGCCGCCCCCGTAGGTCATCAACCGTATAGAGCAGATCAAGCCGTACAGGCACAGATTTTTCCGCCGCAGCAGTTGGCGTTGGAGCTCTAAAGTCAGAGGCATAATCAATTAAAGTCGTATCGGTTTCATGCCCCACCGCCGATATAATAGGAATGTCCGATTCAGCCACCGCAAGAACGACAGCTTCTTCATTAAAGCACCAAAGATCTTCAAGGCTCCCGCCGCCCCGTGCGATAATAAGCACGTCAGGACGAGGAAGTGTGCCGCCTTTTTTAATCTGGTTAAAGCCTCTGATTGCCGCCGCAATTTTATGTTCCGCCCCTTTGCCCTGCACTATTACAGGCCAAATCAAAACATGACGGGGAAATCTATCTTCAAGACGGTGCAGAATATCTCTAATCACTGCGCCCGTGGGTGATGTGACAACGCCGATCACTTCTGGAATGAAAGGAATTTCTTTCTTGCGCTCTGAATCAAACAGCCCTTGTGCTGCAAAATTTTTCTTACGCTCTTCCAGCAGAGCCATCAAAGCCCCCACCCCTGCGATTTCCATCTGGTCAATGACAATCTGATATTTAGAACGCCCAGGATATGTTGTAAGCTTTCCCGTGCAGATAACTTCAAGCCCATCTTCTGGATTAAAGCTCAGCTTAGCCGCAACCCCCTTCCACATAATGCCATCAATGACAGATTTTTCATCTTTTAGCGCAAGATATACATGCCCCGATGCGGCTCTCTTTACCCCAGAAAGCTCCGCCCGCAATCTCACCCGTCCAAAGCGGTCTTCTACCGTGCGTTTAAGCGCAAGAGAAAGCTCCGTAACCGTAAACTCGGGAGCGTTCGAGGGCGGCTTTTGATCCTCAAAGGGATAATCTGACATATGTTCTTGTCCTTACTTGAATATGCGTGCAGCTATGATACAAGAGGGAATTGAAATTAAAAAGGATTAATGCTTAAATGAATATTCTTATGATCGGTTCTGGCGGACGTGAACATGCCCTCTGCTGGAAAATCGCCCAGTCTCCCTTAACACAAAAACTATATGTAGCGCCGGGAAATGGCGGC
The DNA here is from genome assembly GCA_016744185.1 of Emcibacteraceae bacterium. Classification (GTDB taxonomy): domain Bacteria; phylum Pseudomonadota; class Alphaproteobacteria; order Sphingomonadales; family Emcibacteraceae; genus Pseudemcibacter. The sequence continues at coordinate 17,703 of JADGEY010000040.1, forward strand.
ATGGGGGGGGTGGCTGAGTGCGTTCAGTTAAATGCAGATCATCATGATGAAGTTGTTTCTTTTTGCAAAACTAAAAATATTACCTTTGTAATCATTGGACCAGAACAGCCTTTGGTAGGCGGTCTTGCCGACAGGTTAATTAAAGAAAATATTAAAGTCTTTGGGCCAAGTGCAGCGGCGGCAGAGCTAGAAGGATCAAAAGGCTTCACCAAAGATATTTGC
>JADGEY010000410.1 GCA_016744185.1 Emcibacteraceae bacterium
GATAAAATGTATGGGTAAATTATAAAGCTTTAATTAGTAATAAAAAAATTTAGCTGTTATCGTTATACTATTTCATTTCTGTAATATTATTACCAATATATATTTTACATTTAAATGTATATACATTATGATTAATATAAAATATTAAACTAACTATAGGTTATATTTCTGAGTGATAACATTATAAATGATTTTTACAATGACAGAATAATCTCCTGTTAATAGTTCTTTTTAATCTTAATTAATATACATCAATCGCCACAATATTAATTCTTTTTTGACAAAATAATTTGCAATATTCCTAAAATATTTAATAAATCATCATTCGTATGCAGCATTATTAGGAATTACAATTAATTTTAATTCATAAAATACTATTCATATAGTACTTTGTTATACTAACATATGATTTTTTGCTTGCACTTGATAGGTTTGAAGATTTTGATTCATTTTTTCATTGCTGATCATTTTCATTGATTGTTCATAAGGTGACATGGTGTATGTTTAAAATTGATGTTTTATTAAAAAGAATTATTTTTTATATATATTACCAAATAAAATTATAAATAAGTATTTCATTGAAAAATTAATGTTTATTCTTATATGTTTTTATTTCGTAATTAATTTTAATATATTATTTAAGGGGATATAGTCATAT
>JADGEY010000411.1:0-334 GCA_016744185.1 Emcibacteraceae bacterium
TGATGATGATGATGATGATGATGATGATGATGATGATGATGATGATGATGATGATGATGATGATGATGATGATGATGATGATGATGATGATGATGATGATGATAATGATGTGGGCTCTGTAGTTAAGATGGTCAATATGTAAATACAATATGATGTTATTAGATTATTATAAGTTGAATCATATATGGTTGATGTATGTAATTTACATTTAATTATGGTGATATCACATGACTAGGAGAATTAGAATGTAAACTACATAAACACTTTTTAAGTTAATATTTCAGTTATTAAATTCGATAAATTATTATTAATCTAATGTATATATGTATATATA
>JADGEY010000411.1:344-658 GCA_016744185.1 Emcibacteraceae bacterium
TGATGATGACTACGATGATGATGATGATGACGATGATGATGCGGATGACGTAATACACTATTGACTATGACGTAATAATAGTTGATGTAGAACATACAACCTGTCATGATCGATCACGGTGACTAATAAAGAAACTTGTTCCACAATAGACTGTGGCACATCGAATACGATTGCTTCGTTGTAGATTGGATTTAGTGTGGATCTTTTTACCTGTTTAATATACGATGTTACCATTATCAGATGCTTATCTAGTGAATACGTAGTGAACATCTAAGCAAATGTATGTGTTTACTAAACTAACCTATAGTCTTAAT
>JADGEY010000412.1 GCA_016744185.1 Emcibacteraceae bacterium
TGTGTGTGTGTGTGTGTGTGTGTGTGTGTGGTGGTGTGTGTGCGTGTGTGTGTGTGTGTGTGTGTGTGTGTGTGTAATATTTATTATCAGTACAGCACCTCTTGTTAATCAGATCAGGAATCGTAGATTACAAAGAATTAAATGATATAATGTGAAAACAACATAGAAAGTTCTTCCAAAGTTAGCCTACTGTATGTGACAAGTGACATAATAACCTTTTTAGCTTTCATCTGCCTTTCTCTGCGGGCGCTGGCACCATCGCTGACCAATGGACTAGTAGTGGACACATACTCAGAGTTTGGGTCTTTGCGGGGTCTGCCGACTGATCTGCGCACGGTACCATCCGGTGCAATCACCGGGGACACCAGTTGTTTCATGGGTGTGCGTGGGGCCTGCACAACGGGTGCGCTCGGCGTGCCGGGATTGGCCAGGGATTTACGGGGTCGACCTCTACCTCGTTTCACGGGTGGCGTAGGGTGGACAGGTATGTGTTCGGCGTTGGCAGCAATGGCTACCAAGTCTACGTTGCCAATCTGGTGACGTTGCTGTTGTTGTTGTTGTTGTGGGGTGACCTGTTGTTGATTCTGCTGCATTTGCATGCGTGTTTCCACTTGAATTTGTTGTTCAATCTGCTGTTGAATGCTGCACGCCTGTTG
>JADGEY010000413.1 GCA_016744185.1 Emcibacteraceae bacterium
CAATATAACAATTAAAATTAATATAAATATTATCGTAAATGGAAATGTAGATCAATTATATTATAAATAGATGGCAAAGTCTTAATCTCAATGTTAATTATAAGTGAATTTAATATACAAGTAATTTTAATATATCCAGAATTAAATATGGAATAATCCTAGAAATCAATTAAATGTGGTGGGATTTCGATAATAACAAATATATAATATTGAAGAATGTAATTTTAATAGTCAATATAAATATAAAGTAATAAGATACATATACTAATAGAAGATGAAATCGGGCATATGATACAGGATGAGGATAAACACGACTGTTTACATATGAATCAAAATGGGGACTTCTTTAATTTAATTCGAAACATTTTGTTAAATGAAACAAAAACATCTTTTAAAAAATGAAAAAAATCACCAGTACAGTTTTCGCCACCCATATTTCCCAATATAAAAACCGCTTCAGAGATTAACCGAAATATAAATATATATAAACAGATAAAAAGTTTGAAGTCATTTATTGCAATGGTATAATTTATACTATGTAATTTAATCAAAATATGAACATTTTACACACACACACACATAAACACACACACACACACACACACACACACACACACACACACACACACACACACACACACACACACACACACACACA
>JADGEY010000414.1 GCA_016744185.1 Emcibacteraceae bacterium
AATGTACACTGTATAGTGTATATTATACAAATGTATATTGTAAAAATTGACACTGTACACTGTAAGTTATACGTTTAATATATATCTACATCTCTATTGTTGAACATTTAATGTGCAGGGTACATTATAGATTATTTAAATAAATATATTTGTATATATTACTCATTAAAAATGTACCTTTATATAAGAAAGGTATCCAATATTTTACACTATACTGTATTTGTTTGGGTCACTATATGGTGTGATAGGGTGTGTGAGTGTGTGTTTGTTGGTTGTGTGTTGGTTGTGTGTGTGTGTTTTTGTGTATGTGTTGGGTGTGCTAGTGTGAATGGGTGGTGGTATGCTTGTATATGGGGGTGTGAGTGTGCAATGCACACTGTGCATGTATGAATGGGTATGTGTGTGTCTTGTGTGTGCGAAGGTGTGTGAATTGGTGATAGTATGAGTGCTTGTGTTTGGTGTGTGTGTGTGTGTGTGTGTGTGTGTGTGTGTGTGTGTATGTGTGTGGCATGCTGTATTTGATTTGCTGATTCATATTCTAGCTATATACTACTGACTTCAATTTGCCTATGATATTTGTTGTTATATTGATCTCCAATCATTTGTGTTGCATGCATTTCATATCATTATTTATACATATACTTATATATATATATAT
>JADGEY010000415.1 GCA_016744185.1 Emcibacteraceae bacterium
TGTGTGTGTGTGTGTGTGTGTGTGTGTGTGTGTGTGTGTGTGTGTGTGTGTGTGTGTGTGTGTGTGTGTATGTGTACAGGATCTGGTGGTGGAGATGCTGGTTGATTAGGGGCAAGTGTAGTCAGTTTACAAACTACACTATCCTGGCATAGTGGAATTGAGTAGGTGTGGATATGTTGTTGGTGGTGTAGTAGGTGGTGAGGTAGGTGGTGAGGTAGGTGGTGAGGTAGGTGGTGAGATAGGTGGTGTTTGACTGTGTGAGATTGAGCTGTTGTTTTTAGGATTGGATTGTATTATTTGTTGGGAAATTCAATTTTCAAATACCTTTACATTCAATAAACAATCAATCTTGTTGTTACGCTAATTATTGTCACCGCTGTGTCTTGATTTGCAGATTTATCCGACTTCCCAGAGCGTAGACCAATGACAATTTGCCCTACGACGGAACACGAGCGTCGTCCAAGGTCATTTAGAGACCTTAGCCACGACACGGAGATTATCTTTCTGTTACCGGCTCTTCAAATGAATCTGAAGACACAACATGAACAAGCTTTCATTGTCCCGTATAGGAATGATCCAAACGGTTGGTTGTCATCTAAACACGGTAGATAGATGCTGTGATCTAAATATGTAGATAATTTATATATTATTTAATAA
>JADGEY010000416.1 GCA_016744185.1 Emcibacteraceae bacterium
GTGTACACCAGAGTATTATCATAAAGTGCATTACGTAAATTACGTAAAGCGAACGTTGTTTACCATGGTAGAATTTACAACACTGGTGAATTCACTAAAGTATGTACAGATGACATTGTACAGTGTACATCGTATATTGTACAGTGTACGATGTAATATGTACATTGTATACAATCAAAGCACTGTTAATATTATAATATTGGTAGCTTTGACACTATACACTGAATACAACACTGCATTCAGCATAACTGCGTATATGTATATGTGTAACAACTCGCAATATTCAAAACATAATTCACTTCACTGCCAATATCGCATAATGAAGAAAGGTAGTTTGTAGTTGTAATCACAGAGTAGGGGGAGTCACTAGTGTCAAGTGTCGTGTGTAGTGTTCCTGTGTGACTAGTCTACCATGAGATGTAACGATGTTATGAACACAGTTTGTATGAGTATATCAGGAACAAATAAAACAAACGATAATGTAAAGTAAGAAAGCGTATTTACCTAAACTATTTGGATGGCTTTACTGGATTACTTTTCACATCGGTATATATACGTAGTAAGGTGTATAGAAGTAAGGTGTGTGTGTGTGTGTGTGTGTGTGTGTGTGTGTGTGTGTGTGTGTGTGTGTGTGTGTGTGTGTGTGTGTGTGTGT
>JADGEY010000418.1 GCA_016744185.1 Emcibacteraceae bacterium
GTAGTGTAGTAGTGTGTGTACTATGGCCCAGATTGTTTTTACGGGCCAAACTACTATCTCTAAAGTTCATGTAACGTATATAGGTATATTATTAGCAAAGGAAATCTGGAATATTTAGTTTTTTTTAATTTTTCTTAAGTCGGTTGTAATATGTGTGATGATGATGATGATGATGATGATGATGATGATGATGATGGTGATGGTGATGATGATGATGATGATGATGATGATGATGATGATGGTGATGATGATGGTGATGATGATGATGATGATGGTGATGATGATGATGATGATGATGCTGATGATGGTGATGGTGATGATGATGATGATGATGATGTTGATGATGATGATGATGATGATGATGATGATGATGATGATGATGATGATGATGATGATGATGATGATGGTGGTGATGATGTTGATGACGATGATGTTGGTGAGGCCTGATGAAGATTATCGGATTAAATTCACTGCAACCTTGACCGTCCATTTAACATCGTCTCTGATGGGCATCAAGTTACAAACAGTCTGTTTGGGAGGTGGAGGAAGTGGATGAGCAGGAGGTGGAGGAGGAGAAGAAGGAGGTGGAGGAGGAGGAAGTGGATGAGCAGGAGGAGGAGGAGGATGAGGAGGATGAGGAGGAGGAGGAGGAGGA
>JADGEY010000419.1 GCA_016744185.1 Emcibacteraceae bacterium
ACCTCGACCTCTTGGAGTACCTCGGGGACCTCGACCTTCGAGATCTAGACCTCGTGCTGCTATAATTACGCTTGCTCAACCTCGAACTATGCTTACGAAGGTCACCGTTGGACTTGTCCATAGAGGGACTAGCACCTCTTAAACTAGAACCCTTATTGGACAACAAGGTCTTGCTGGTGGCCAGAGAAGAGGAATATTGAACGTTAGACCTTCTTTTCGTCGTCTGAGAACTAGATTCCAATTGGTTATCATTGAGGCTTGGTTGGCATAATTCTTCAGAGTTTTTGCGGTTATTCGAACGGTATTTGCGGCTGTAAAAAGATTTGATTTCATATTTACGCAAGTGTGTGTGTGTGTGTGTGCAGATACTTCGCGACATTTAATAAATAGAATTCATATCATAAATACACACTTAATCACCCGTAAAAGGCATTTATTTATCTTTTGGCAAGTGAAAGGTAACCTTGGATGGGGACTTGCATGTACACTAGTGGAAGCTTTGGTTATCTTAGGATCAATTTCTTTTTCTACTGCAGATAATGTGGCATTGGATTAGGAAAGATAGGCTGGAGATAGTATGCGCTATTACGCAATATTGTAAGGGATATTACGCAATAGTAAGGGATATTACGAAATAGTATGCTATATTACGC
>JADGEY010000041.1 GCA_016744185.1 Emcibacteraceae bacterium
ATTTATGGCCTTCATGGCTTTCAAGACCTGGGTAATCTACTTTTTCCACATTCTCATGCGCCTCTAAATATTTAGCAATTTTAAGAGCATTCTCACAGTGCCGTTCCATACGAATATGCAGCGTTTTAAGACCCCGTAAAATAAGCCAAGCATCATGCGGACTCATCGTTGCCCCAATATCTTTAAGAGCCGTCATTTTAATATTCATAATCATTTCAGCATCAGAACAAATAATGCCTGCAACCACATCGCCATGACCATTGAGATATTTCGTAGCACTATGGACAACAATGTCGATTCCATAATCAAGGGGACGCTGCAAAATGGGGGTGAGGAATGTATTATCCACTATCGATAAAATATTATGCTTCTTGGCGAAAGATCCCAGAAACTCCATATCAAGCACGACCATATTAGGATTAATCGGTGTTTCAAAGAAAATGATTTTTGTATTATCTTGAAGTGCGCCCTCAACCGCCGCATGATCGGTCATATCGACAAAAGTCGTCTCAACACCAAATTTTTTAAGCATATGGCTTAGCAGAGCAAAACTGCAGCCATAGACAGCTTTTGAGGAAATAATATGATCTCCCGCAGATAGATTTGCCATTAATGCAGCCGACACTGCGCCCATGCCTGTTGCGCATGCTGCCGCCTCTTCATATCCTTCAAGAGCCGCCATACGCTTTTCAAGCTCTCTTGTCGTCGGATTGCCAAGGCGGGTATAAATATAGCCTTCTTCTTCACCTGCAAAACGCCTTGCCCCCTGCGCTGCATTGTCAAAAATAAATGTTGAGGTCTGATAGAGCGGCGTGGCTAATGCACCATGTTCATTTTTTTCATGCCCTGCATGAACCGCCATGGTTTCAATTCTATGTTGTCCAGTTTTAGATTTTGTCATTTAATCGCCCTCTTCTTTTAAGCTTATTTATTATATAATATAGTAAAAAGCAATAATCATGCCATCTTGTTTTTATTTTAAATTCAAGTAGTTAGCACTATTCTTTGTTGTTTTGTACTTTTTTAATTACAAAGGATCATAAAGCCTATAAAATAAAGAGATTATTGGATAAAAAATATATAAAAATGTTATATTCGTAATATTAAAATTACAGTGTATCTTTTTTAATACAGGATAAAATTTAGAGAAATAATATGCGCCTTGATATAGAAGTAGAAGACCGTTTCGGCATAACAGGAGAGATTTTATCGTCTCTTGCCCAAAATAATCATGTCCTGCTGACCATGGAAATGTATCTCTATCATATCTTTGTCCATTTAGAGGAAAAAGCCGTAACGCCCGAAAATATTACCGAGAATTTAAATGCCGTGACAGGCGTTAAGAATGTTACTAAAATCGACCTTTTACCAACAGAACGCAGAAGGCAGCATTTAGATGCTCTGATCGCTCATCTTCCCGAACTGATTTTAGACATTGATGCACAGGGCATTATCATGGCAGCCAATGATGCCGCCGCCGAAATATTTGGCAAAAACCCTAAAGCCCTAGAAGGGACAAAGAACGCTCTGCAAGGAGCAAAAATTCAAGATTATATCGACCTTCCCTTACATGATTTTTTAAATCCTGAATCCACCACTTTGGAAGTTTCAATATGGGATCAGCCGCTTTTAACAGACATCACCCCGATTAAATCAGATGAAAGTGATAAAATCATTGGCGCAGTGATTGTCATGAGAAATATGCGGCAAGTCGGCAAACAAATATCCACAGTGCAGCAGCCTTTTGGTGAGGATTTAAATAATATCATCGGCTCATCTACCATCATGCAAGATCTTAAAAAACGAACCAAAAGATTTGCTGCCTTAGAGCTGCCCGTTTTAATCACAGGAGAGACGGGAACGGGAAAAGAGCTTTTCGCCAAAGCCCTTCATGCACAAAGCCCCCGCATCAATAAACCCTTTTTAGTGATTAACTGCGCTGCCTTGCCTGAAAACCTACTCGAAAGCGAGCTTTTTGGCTATGCAGATGGTGCTTTTTCAGGGGCGAAAAAAGGCGGAAAACCCGGATTATGTGAGCTAGCAGATGGCGGCTCTATTTTCCTTGATGAGATTGGTGAAATGTCGCTTTATATACAAGCAAAATTGCTCCGCTTTATCCAAGATCAAAGCTTTAGAAGGGTGGGCGGCACAAGAGAGATTACCGTTGATGTTAAAATCATCAGCGCAACCCACAGAAATCTCGAAAAAATGGCAGAAGAGGGTCATTTTAGAGAAGATCTTTTTTACCGCCTTAATGTATTAAATATTTTCCTGCCCCCTCTTAGAGAAAGACGAAAAGACATTGCCGAACTTGCTGAATTTTTTTTAAAGCAGGCTGCGGAACATACCGCAAGCGAAATGCCTTTATTGAGTGCAGATGCCATTACATCAATGCGTAAATACCGCTGGGGCGGGAACGTTCGGGAAATGCAAAATTTACTTTTTAGAGCCGTTGCTCTTAATGAAAAATCTGTCATGACTCAGAGCGACCTTCAGATTGCAACCGAGACTTCCTCATCTGAGCCTTATGAACATTACGTTCAGGCAGATGTGGCGAGCTGGAAAGAAGCCCAAACAGAATTTGAAAAAAATCTTCTGCTTAACCTTTATCCTCATTTTCCATCAACACGGAAACTCGCCGCAAGGCTGAAGGTTTCTCATAATAAAATTGCTCAAAAGCTTAGAAAATATGACATAGAGTAAAATTCCTCTAAAATTTATCAAACTCAAATATTTCCCACCGACCGCTAGTTACTGTTAATAATTAAAATCATTTACAAAAGCATGATAATCCTTTAAATCAATAGAGATAATAATATAGAATATATTTTGATGAGTTTGATTGATTACGCCCTATGACCCTTATAAAAAACTTAGACACACCCACCTTAAAAACCTTGTATTTATCTGACCTTGAAAAAGGTCAAACGGCGATAATGACAGGGTTTGACACCTCTAAATGCCCTGATCAAAATTTTGCAAAAGATTTAAAAGAACGGTTGATGGAAATGGGATTTGAAGAAAATAGACGAATCGAGGTTTTTGAAAAAGGTTTGTTTTTTGGCGATCCTATTGCTGTAAGAATCGGTCATATGACCATTGCGATGAGAAAAGCTGATGCACGGGCGGTTACGATTAAATTAGGAGCGAGCTGTCTCCATGAATCATAATTCCCCCATAAATCATAATGAAGAGCTTAAAAGCTCTTCGTCCAATGGATTTAAAGTTGCTCTTGTTGGCGCGCCTAATTGCGGAAAATCATCTCTTTTTAATGCTCTGACAGGAAGCCGTCAAAAAGTTGCGAATTACCCCGGCGTTACAGTAGAGCGGCGCAGCGGCATATATAAAACAGAGCATGATTCAGAAATTACTCTTATTGATTTACCTGGGCTTTATTCGATGAATGATCGCTCATTGGATGAAAAAATATCCCGCCAAGTGATTATGGGAGAGCATGAAACAGAAAGCCGTCCCGATCTTATTCTCTGCGTGCTTGATAGCACAAATATTCGGGTGCAATTACGTCTTGCCTTAGAGCTTAAAACGCTAAGGCTTCCGATGGTAATTGTCCTTAATATGGCGGATATTGCAAAGCGGGATAAAATCGAAATTGATACCCAAAAACTTGCCTTAGACCTCGGTCTAAAAGTGATTACAACAACGGCTGTGCGCCGCTCTGGGCTGGCTTCCCTTAGGGACGTTCTGGATCATGATGTCTCTTCTATAAAAGCTGAAAAACTTAATATTCCTCAAAAAACCTCTTTTAAAGATATTGCAGAGCTTCAAAAATGCGCAAAAAAAATTGCTGCCTGCGCCATTATATCCGAAGGGCATTATCATAAAGCAACCAAAGCTATTGATAAAATTCTGCTGCATCCCGTCCTAGGGCTTGTTATTTTCTTAAGCCTTATGGTTTTTATGTTCCAGTCCGTCTTTAGCTGGTCAAGCGTCCCTATGGATATAATTGAGAAAGGCTTTGCTCTTCTAGCGCAGGGCATTACAGCGATCACGCCTGATAATTGGCTGCGCAGCCTTCTCAATGATGGTATGATCGCAGGCGTTGGCTCTGTTCTAATATTTTTGCCGCAAATCGTCATTCTTTTTACATTCATTCTCATTCTCGAATCCACAGGATATATGGCTAGAGCTGCCTTTTTAATGGATAAATTAATGGGCAGCGTTGGGCTTAATGGACGGGCGTTTATTCCTCTTCTTTCTTCTTTTGCCTGCGCTATTCCCGGTATTATGGCAGCCAGAACCATTGCAAGCAACCGTGACCGATTAATCACAATTATGATCGCTCCCCTGATGGCATGTTCTGCCCGAATGCCCGTTTATACCTTGCTGATTGCCGCCTTTATTCCTGACCAAGAAGTTTGGGGATATTTCAACCTAAAGGGTCTGGTACTCCTTGCCCTATTCCTAACGGGCATTGTTTTTGCTCTTATTGTTGCCTTTATCATGAAGCTCACCATCAGCAAAGAAACCGCAAAACCCTTTTTAATGGAGCTGCCAAAATACCAGCTTCCTCTGCTTAAAAATATCCTTCTGGGTCTGTGGGAGCGCACAAAAGCATTTCTGCGCCGTGCGGGAACAATTATCTTAGGAACGAACGTCGCTCTTTGGGTTTTAGCTCTTTATCCTACCGCCCCTGAGGGGTCGAGTGATCCGGATATTAATCATAGCATCATTGGCATTATGGGCAAAGCCATTCAGCCTATTTTTGAGCCACTTGGCTTTACATGGGAAATTTGTATCGCCCTGATCCCTGGAATGGCAGCCCGTGAAGTCGCTGTCGGTGCACTTGGAACTGTTTACGCTCTGCAGGGAGATGAAGATCAAGTTGCAAACAGTCTAGAGGTCATGATCAGCCAATCATGGTCGCTGCCAACGGCTTTTGCATTTCTTGCATGGTATATTTTTGCCCCCCAGTGTTTTGCAACCCTTGCCACAGCAAGGCGTGAAACCAATAGCTGGGCTTGGACAGGTTTTATGACATTCTATCTTTTTGCCCTAGCCTACCTATCCGCTTGGGGCGTGAATGTCGTTACAACACATATAATCGGCTAGGCTTTAAAGCATACAGCTTGTACTCGTTTTTGCTAAGCTACAAGCTGACTTATTTTGCTTATATAAACTCTGCGTCCCCCCTATCATGACTCAAATTACTTGGTACCTCACAGCCCATATCAAGACAAAGAACAATATGAAAATCATTGCCCATAATGATTAAAAAACTCTACTGATATTTCCCTCACCTGCCCCTCACTTAAGCAACAAAAAAGGGCAGTCCTAGGACTGCCCTTTTAAATTAAAGTCTTTTAATTGGGTTTAGAATTCGTAACGAACCCCAAGGCGAATCTTCCAAACTGATGGAAGTATACGAAGAGAGGCTGCACGAGGCTCTGCAATGCCTGAATATGTATATTTACCATTTGCATCAACTGCAACCTTTGCAATTGGCTTTGTATAATGGAAGTTTGTTGAGCGTCTATGACCCCATCCAGAATCAATCAAATTACCAACATTTTGAATAACAAACTCAAAACGTCCTTTATGACCATCTACAATACCAGATATTTCTTGTGTGAATTTGAAATCCAGACGTGAATACCACGGGTCTGTAAAGGCATTACGAGGTAAAATCTGACCACGATATTTTTCTAGACCATTGTCTGTAATGATTTTATCAAGAAGATTTTCTCCACCTGCATCAGCAAATTCAACATCCGTAGGGCTGAATGAATTATTTGGCACATAGAATAATTGGCGATGACGTTTTGCTTGGCTATCACCAAATCTTGGATTGTTTCTGTCACCAAAGAATGTGTAACTAAATGGAGTTCCTGACTGGGCAAAAAATAGAAGAGAGAATCTAGATTCTAGACCTTCATAAAACTCTGTTCTAAAAGATGTCTGTAGAACAACTCTATGTTTTGTTTCATAATTAGAAGTCGCAACGCCCGGATTTTGGATATCTGCTGTTGCAAATTTACCGTAATTTGATGTTGCTGTTGAGCTTGTTCCAGGATTCACATCATTTGCATCAGTATAAGTATAAGCCGCGCTCATGCTAAAACCATTATTAAGATCAGCTGTAAATTTAGTTGAAAAAACAAGGCTATCACCGCCATCAGCATTTGTTACGCCAAGATCAGTTTTACCGCCTGCTTTAGACCCATAAATATTACGACCATCTTGCGCTTTGCCTGTTACTTTAAGACCTGCATCAACCCAAGTTGCTGAATTTTGCTGTTTAGTATAAAGAACTTCAGCAAAAAGATTATAATCAACATCAGCGTCAACTTCGAAATCATGAGAAACCGCAACATTAAATTTCCAAGCTGATGGAATTTTAAAATTCGGGTCAAGATAATTCGCACCACCATTTCCTTTTACAAGAGCGGCCTTATGTTCATCTTTAATATTAAAGCCATCAACATCTAAAATTGGCCCTGAGAACTTTTCTTTTACAATAGTAACGCCATCATTTGTATAAGTATTAGAAACCCAAACATTTGGACTTCCGCCAGAAAATTTACCAATGCCGCCCATGATTACAGTTCTATCTGATGCTTGATAATTAAATCCAAAGCGCGGAAGGAATATAGATTTTCCATCAATTGTTGCATTATTTACAAAACCATTACGGGCTTTGAAATTTGCATTATTCGCAGGGGCATCACTTGTTGCATAACGGTCATAACGACCACCAAGCATAATCGTTAAATCATCATTTACAGTCCAACGATCTTGCAGGTAAAATGACATTGTCGTAACTTTGAAAGCCGCAGCAGCATCATTTGCATCATTTGTGTAGGAATTTTGATACTGAAGAAATGATGCTTTTTTAGCTTCAAAATCTTCAATTGAATCAAATGTATATTCTCCATTGCTTGTCGAAACAAATAAATTAAAAACATCAAGCCTATCAAATTCAAAACCACCTGAAATTTCATGATCACCCATGAAATATGATCCGCTTAATTTAACATTTAAAGTATTATTATCAAGCTTGTTAGCATGACGGTAAACATCTGGACCAAGAAAAATGGAAGAGCCATTATGCTCAATCTTCATTTGAGCAAAGTCATTTCCGCTTAATGATCTAACCTCTGAATCAACATCTTTATATGAAACACGAAGGTCTGTTGTAAAGCTATCTGACCAATCTGAGTAAATGCCCAATGAATATGATTTCATCGTTTGCTCATGATCATACCAGTTAGAAGGCATACCAATTTGCTTATAATCTGCATTTGTATTCTGTGGCTTGATCGTATTACCTTTATTATACTGGAATGTAAAAGCAGCACGATGATTTTCATTGATGTTTAAATCAATTTTAGCAAAAATCTTACGGTCATCTTCCCCAAGATTTTTAAGATCAGCAAAATTACCAGCATCAAAACCATATTTATCTTTTGCGATGGCTCTAACACGGTCAAGGTCTGATGCTGAAATACCTGGTACTTCATTGGCATAGCCTGATCCAGTAGCACCTGTATCAACAGGTTTTGTTGAATTTAAATATTCAAGACCGAGCATAAAGAATAATTTATCTTCAATGATTGGACCTGAAAATGTTCCACCATATGATTTTTCTGTAAAATCTAATTTAACATCTTGCTTTACATCCTTACCTGTAACGCTGTCCTTAACGGTAAGTTTCTTTCCTGCAAGATTAGCATCACGATATTGAAAAAATGCGTTGCCATGAAATTCATTTTCGCCTGACTTTGTAACAATATTAATGTTACCACCAAGAAAGCCATTATAAGCCACATCAAAAGGAGCGATATTAACATCAAGACGCTCAATTACATCAAGAGAAATCGGGCTTCTTTGAGTAGGAAAGCCGCCGCCATTAAGACCAAAGTCATCATTTTGCTTAACGCCATCAATTGTAACGCTGTTAAAACGGTTATTCGCACCGCCAATTGAAATTGCATTTTGATTATCTGGATTGACGCTCACCATTGGATTGATATTCACAATATCATAAAGCTCACGTGATACAGCAGGAACGCCTTCAATAGCATCCGCACCGACCGACATGCTAGAGCCCATATCAATAGCGCTCACAACATGTTCCCCTAAAACGATAATTTCTTCAAGGCTAGATGTCTCAAGAACAAGGCTCACTGTAGAAGAGCCCCCAATTCCAAGATGAACATCTGTTACGCGGGCATTCTCATCACTTGTTTCAACAGAAACTGTGTAAGGGCCACCAACGCGCAGGTTTCTCATGCTGAAAGCACCTTTTGCGTTTGTTGTAATTGTTTTAACGCTGCCTGTTGGAGTATGCCTAACGGTTACAGTAACGCCCGATGCTGCGTCGCCTGATTGTGTCACGACTTTACCAGATAGCCCAGCTGTTGTTTCTTGCGCCTGCGCCGTATTCACCATCACCATTGATGATGCAAATACTGTCGCAGCCGTAAAAGCGACTGACCTCAGTGCTGTACTTAATAGCAAAGTTTTTATATTGGATTTAACCCTAAACATTGTCTTCCTCTCAGTTAAAATAATTGTATTTTTTTGAAGTCCTAATTGCTGAATTTTCAATAATGAAAAGTTGATTCTTCACAAGCGAACTCTAAATTATTTTATCAGAAAGTCAATTTTTTTAACAAAAGGCTAACTTCCTTCTAACGTACTGTAAACAATAGGATAATTATATATTTTTCCTTGTAAAATTCCGATATTTCTTTTTCCCATAGTTAAAAAATAGGCACTGTGATATTATTGCACCATACCCTGTAAGGCATTAAGGAGAAATTAAAAAGCAAAAAGCAAACTTGCAAGAGCTGCACTCATAAGATTAGATAGCGATCCTGCTGCCACAGCTTTAAGCCCCCATTTTGCAATAAGATGCCTTCTTTTAGGAGCAAGAACCCCAAAGCCACCCATTAAAATAGCAATCGAGCTTAAATTAGCAAATCCGCAAAGCGCAAATGTCACAACTCTCTTGGTATGTTCACTAATCGCCCCCACTGGGGTTTTAGCCAGATCAACATAGGCGACAAATTCATTTAAGATAAGCTTCGTTCCGATAAGATTGCCCGCAATATTCGCCTCTGCCCAAGGAACGCCGATCACATACATAAGAGGAGCAAAGGCTTCGCCGAGCATTTCATTAAAAGTAATATCAGGATAGCCAAACCAGCTGCCAATGCCGCCGATCATACCATTGAGCATGGCGATTAAAGCCACAAAAGCCAAAAGCATCGCCCCAATATTAGCCGCAAGCTTAAGCCCGTCAGATGCGCCATTTGCAGCGGCTTCGATAACGTTCGATGCTTTTTTATCCCCATCCACATCCACAGCGTCAAGGTCGATATTATCATCCTCTTCATCTATATCAGGCATCATAATTTTTGCCATCAATAATCCGCCAGGTGCCGCCATAAAGCTAGCCGCCACAAGATATTCCATTTCCACCCCAAGAGCGGCATAACCCGCAAGAATTGTACCCGAAATAGAAGCAAGCCCCGACACCATCACGGTAAAAAACTGAGCGTCACTAATACGGCTTAGATAAGGCTTTACAACCAAAGGAGCTTCGGTCTGCCCAAGGAAAATATTCGCCGCCGCACAAAGAGATTCGACTCTTTTAGTGCGCAAAATAAACCGAATAGCGCCGCCAAATATTTTCACCACCCACTGCATAATATTTAAATGATACAGCACCGCCATAAGAGCAGAAGCAAAGATAATAATCGGCAGGACTTTAAACGCAAAAATAAAGCCAATATTACTAGGATCAGCAAGACCACCAAAAAGAAACTCAATCCCCATATTTGAATAATTAATAACTGTATTGACCCCATCGGACATGGATTTTAAAACCGTTTTACCAAAAGGCACTCGCAGTACAAAAAATGCAATTGCAAATTGCAGCGCAAAGGCTGCCCCAACTGTTCTTAGGCTTATTTTCTTTTTATTATTCGATAATAAAAAAGCAAGCCCCAGCAGAACCATTATCCCAACAATAGAAATCAACATTTTATATTCCCTCTATATTTTAGTATATTTTTATATTTTACAGGTTAATCACCATAAGGCAGCCAGATATTTTTAACCGATGTCGCTGCCCGAAGATACTCTGTTCCCTGTCCAGAGTTAGAAGCATTAGAACTTAATGTCCAGTTTATAGTATTTTTAACAAAGGTTCTTTTTAGATTATCCGCTGAAAGCTCTTCTATTTTTGCGGCTTTCTCTTGGTCTGTAAAACACCAAAGAGCGTCAACACCATCATGAGAAGCAAGCGTACTGCCCAGCGCATCATAAGATCCTGTAATGATATTTAATGCCCCTGCAGGCAGGTCAGAAGTATCCAAAATCTGATA
The DNA here is from genome assembly GCA_016744185.1 of Emcibacteraceae bacterium. Taxonomy (GTDB): domain Bacteria; phylum Pseudomonadota; class Alphaproteobacteria; order Sphingomonadales; family Emcibacteraceae; genus Pseudemcibacter. The sequence continues at coordinate 10,353 of JADGEY010000041.1, forward strand.
AAAATCGGTGGCAAAAAGTGGATAGGCTTCGGACGGCACCACCACCGCTCTATTTCCCATAGCAAGAACAGGTGCAATTAAAGAGACAAAAGAAAGCAGCGGCATTTCATCAGGGCATATAATCCCGACCACGCCGACCGGCTCATTAACGGCAAGAACGACATTTTTTACTGGCGGCGTATGAACCAAACCGTCAAATTTATCTGCCCATGCAGCGTAGGTAAAGAGGCGGCTTATGGAAAGATCAAATTCTTCCCTCGCTGCTGTTTCAGATACGCCTGTGTAATCCACTAATTTACGGATAAATTCATCAGCTCTAACGCTCAAATTTTCTGCAATATAATATAGAATTTGCGCTCTATTATAAGCTGTTTCTGCTGCCCAAGATGTCTGTTTTACGGCAGCTTCCACCGCATTTCTAATATCTTTACGGCTTCCTTCCCCGACCCGTCCAACAGCACGTCCATCATGGGCATGAACAAGGACGGTATTACCGCCATCAGGACGAGCTTGCTTGCCGCCCACATAGTTTTTCGCTGTGCGGTCAATCCCAATTACATTTTTAGAATTTTTAGAGGATTTAGACTTAACCGCTTTTGCAGCTGCGCCTGATTTTAAGGTAAGATATTCATACATTCCCTCTTTTGCGCCTTCTCGCCCAAAACCAGATTCCTTCACGCCGCCAAAACCGCAAGCCGCATCAAATTGGTTGGTGGTATTAACCCAGACAATCCCCGCTTTAACCATGTTCGAACATTCAAGAGCTCTATTGATATTTTCAGAATAAATACTTGCCGACAGCCCATAAAGCGTATTGTTCGCCAGCAAGACAGCTTCAGAGACTGACCGAAAACTCATGACCGTTAGAACAGGTCCAAAAATCTCTTCTCTCATTAAAATATTATCGCTTCCAGCCCCTGTCACCAAGGTCGGGGGATAAAAACAGCCTTTTTCAGGAAGCGTGCAATCTGCTTGCCAAATTTCTGCGCCCTCCTCTTGTCCTGCCTTCACCATGTCCTGAATGCGCCTCAATTGTTTCTGGTCAATAATCGCTCCCATATCCATAGATTTATCAAGGGGGCTGCCAATTTTAAAATTTTTCAGCCTTGCTTTAATTTTCTCAATCAGACGTTCTTCCACGGATTCTTCGACCAGAAGCCTTGAGCCTGCGCAGCATACCTGCCCTTGATTAAACCAAATAGCATCGACAAGCCCCTCGACAGCCGCATCAAGATCAGCATCATCGAAAACAATGAAAGGCGACTTTCCGCCAAGCTCAAGGGTCAGTTTTTTGCCCGTTCCCGCCGTGGCTCGCCTGATATTTTTCCCCACAGCGGTTGAGCCTGTAAAAGCGATTTTTTTAATATCTTTATGATTAACAATAAAAGAGCCCGTATCCCCTGCCCCCGTTATAATATTCACCACGCCCGCAGGCAGACCCGCTTCTTCGCAAAGCTCTGCAAAGAAAACTGCTGTCAGGCTTGTAGATTCCGCAGGCTTTAAAACAACCGTATTTCCCGCTGCAAGAGCAGGCGCAATTTTCCATGCCAGCATTAAGAAAGGAAAGTTCCAAGGAATAATCTGTCCCACCACACCAATAGAATGATGATCTGGAAATTCACTAGACGCAATCTGCGCCCAGCCTGCATGGTGCGAGAAATGACGAGCGGCAAGGGGAATATCAATGTCCCGTGTCTCCCGAATTGTTTTACCATTATCGAGCGTTTCAAGAACTGCTATAAAGCGGGCGGTTTTCTGAATAAGACGGGTCAGCCTATAAAGATGTTTTGCCCGTGCATGATCCGAAAGAGCTGACCATATTTTATGCGCCGCCGCCGCATCTTTTACGGCGCGGTCAACATCTTCCTTACTTGCCGCCGCAATATCGCCTAATTTTTCGCCTGTTGCAGGGTTATAGCTTGGGATTTTTGCACCTGTTTGGATCCATTTCCCTCCGCTATAAAGCTTAAACCCCTCTTTATGTTTTGCAAGCCATTTATGAACGTAATCCGCTGCTTCTGGCGCATCGCCATAAGACATATTATTAAAAATTTCTGTGATATTCATTTTTCTAAGATCCTATGTCTATGCTAATGGGTGGCGGTATGATGCTGAATAACGCCCTGTTACATGATGTTCTAGCTGCCGTTCTATATCATTAAGAAGGCTTGATGCGCCGAAACGGAAATATTCTGGATTAAGCCAGCCTTCGCCGAGCTCTTCTTTTATCATAATAAGATAATGGAGCGCATCTTTAGCTTGGCTAATACCCCCCGCAGGTTTATAGCCCACTTTCTGCCCCGTGCGCTGATAAAATTCTCTGATCATTCTAATCATGATGAGGCTGACGGGCAAGGTCGCATTAACCGCTTCCATTCCTGTCGATGTTTTAATGAAATCCGATCCTGCCATCATGGCGGTCATCGAGGCTTTAGCAACTTTGGTCATAGAGCCAAGCTGCCCTACCGCTAAAATAGATTTCATATGAGCATCACCGCAGGCTTCTTTAAAGGCGCAAAGCTCATCATATAAAAGCGCCCAGTTTCCTGTTAGCACGTGGCGGCGGCTGATAACAATGTCAATCTCGCTCGCCCCCTCCTGCACGGAAGCTTTAATTTCTTCGAGCCGTAATTTAAATGGCGAAAGCCCCGCTGGAAAGCCTGTCGAAACCGCTGCTACAGGAATGCCCGTTCCTTCAAGAGCCTTAACCGCAGGAGCGATCATTTCATGATAAACGCATACCGCCCCTGTGGTTAATTTCTGCTCAAAGCCAAGAGCTTGAAGAATATCTTTTCTAACAGGATTTGCCGCTTTTAAGCACAACCGCCGAACCCTACCCTGCGTATCATCACCTGAAAGCGTGGTAAGGTCGATCATGCTCACCGCTTTTAAAAGCCATGCCGCTTGATGAGTTTTTTTAACCGTTCTACGGCTTTTTAATGTATCCACACGGCGCAGCGCAGCACTTAGGTTAATTCTAATCTCGTCAATCCACGCTTGATTAAAGGGGATTCCTGTTACCTGTTTATTCACTTAATATCTAACCTTCTAAGATTAATCTCTAGCATTATAATTTCAAATCTTGATAAAATGACGTGCCATATTCTGGGGGTTCTAGTTCCATATGTTCCGCAATAGTTGCACCAATATCTGCAAAACTCGATCTTTTGCCTAGATTTACAGATTTTACCTTTGCTCCAAAAAACACAATTGGAATAAATTCACGGGTATGGTCAGAGCCTTCCCATGTGGGGTCACAGCCATGATCGGCGGTAAAGACCATAATATCATCTTCCCGAAGCTGGCTCATAATCTCAGGCAATCTTTTATCAAATTCTTCTAAAGCCGCACCATAGCCTAGGGCATCTCTGCGGTGACCATAGAGACTATCGAAATCAACGAAATTGGCAAAAATAATCGCATTATCAGGCGCGCTTTTAACCTGCTCTAAAGTCTTATCAAAAATATCCATATTGCCATGCGCTTTAATTTTCTGAGTAATCCCTTGATGGGCAAAAATATCGGCGATTTTACCAACAGAGATCACCTCTCCGCCCGCAGCGACCTGCTTATCCAAAACCGTGGGAGAGGGGGGAAGCACGGATAGATCTTTGCGGTTTCCTGTGCGAATGAACGATCCTGCTTTATCTCCTGTAAAAGGTCTGGCGATCACTCTGCCGATATTCAGGCTGTTGACAAGTTCACGGGCAATTTCACAAAGCTCATATAGTTTTTCAAGACCGTAAGTGCCTTCATGGCAAGCGATTTGAAGAACCGAATCCGCACTTGTATAGATAATCGGCATTCCCGTGCGCATATGTTCTTCCCCAAGCTCATCGAGTATTTCAGTGCCAGAAGAATGCTTATCACCAAGAATCCCCTTAAGTCCGCCAATTGTAATCAGTGCCTCTTTTAAATCCACAGGCATGGAAGGGTATTTTTTAGGAAGGTAGCCCCATTCAAATAAAACAGGAACGCCCATAATTTCCCAATGACCGCTTGGGGTATCTTTGCCTTTGCTTAGCTCATTGGCATAGCCGTAAGCCCCCGTGATCTTACCCGAAAAAGAAAGCGGGAACTTGCCAGATTTTACGTGGCTCACTTTCATAGCCTCTGCCCCCAGAGCTGCAAAGCCCATAGCCGCCATATTAGGGATTTGGAGCTGATAAGATTCTGCGATATGAGCGAAGGTATTTGCCCCCTCATCACCGAACGCCTTCGCATCGTCGCTCTCTCCTACTCCGAAGGAATCTAACATCATGATAATTGTGCGCATTTTAACTCCATTTATGTTAAGTTAAATTACCTGTTTTTTTAAATTTTGTCCAGATGGTAAAAAAATCTTTCCAAAAAACGATAAGGACGTATAATCTCTTTAAATTTACACCCTCCTGAATTTACAATAAAGAAATGAAAAATTGAAATGAATAATGCAGAAGTTCAAAGATCCGCCCTTGCCATTAAAAAAGCATATTCAGGCGAAATCCCTAAAATCGTCCTTGTGCTGGGCAGTGGGCTTGGCAAGTTTGCCGAAAAAATGACGGTCAAAAAAGTCATTTCATATGCAGATATTCCTGATTTTCCTCAGCCTACGGTAAAAGGACATGAGGGTAAATTAATCATCGGTGAAGTGAATGGCACGCCGCTTTTATGTATGCAGGGGCGCATGCATATTTATGAAGGTCATGCTGCTCATAAGCTCGCTATTCCTATTCGCACTTTTAAAACGCTGGGCGCAGAGATCATTATCCTCACCAATGCCGCTGGAAGCCTTAGGCTGGATATGCCGCCTGGCTCATTAATGCAGATTAGCGACCATGTGAATATGTCGGGTCATAATCCCCTTATTGGTCCAAATGATGAGAATTTTGGTCAGCGGTTTTTCCCCATGAATGATGCCTATGATAAAAACCTTCAGGCGTTAATGATAGAAGCTGCTGCGGAAGAAAATATTGAGCTTTTCAAAGGAACTTACGTCCAGTTTGCGGGCCCTAATTTTGAAACGCCCGCCGAAATTAATATGCTTCGTGCGCTTAAATTAGATGCTGTTGGCATGTCAACCGTCCCTGAAACATTAGCGGCTGTGCACTGCGGGCTTAAAGTTGCGGGGCTTTCCGTGATTACAAATCTTGGCGCAGGAATGGCTCCCCATGCCCCCTCTCATGATGAAACAATGGAAGAAGGCGAAAAAGCCTATCAGAAGATGAGTAAACTTGTTATAAACTTCATTGGAAAGATATAAAGAGCTACAAACGCATAAAAAAGAGAAACCAAACAAGACTAAAAAATTAAACACAAAACCCAAAAGGGCATGACCATGCCCCGCCAACAGTTTGGCGAGCCTGCGTGGCTATTGAACGCATAAAAAGAGAAAACAAACAAGACTAAAAAATTAAACACAAAACCCAAAGGGCATGACCATGCCCCGCCAACAGTTTGGCGAGCCTGCGTGGCTATTGAACGCATAAAAAGAGCCTACTGAACGCATAAAAACTATAAAAAAGGATATTACCCATAATGGAAAAGACTTATATTTCCGCCGATGAGCTGCTTGATGATTCATTTCGCCTAGGGCAGCAAATATTAGAGAGCGGTTTTGAACCTGATTATATTGTTGGGGTTTGGCGAGGCGGAACGCCCATTGGGATCGCTGTTCAAGAATATTTAGATTATAGAGGCATTGATTCAGATCATATTGCAATTCGTACTTCTTCTTATTCCACTATTGCCAAACGCAGCTCTCGGGTTCGGGTTCATGGGCTTGGTTATATTGTTGATAATATCAACGCGCATGACAAATTATTAATTGTTGATGATGTTTTTGACACGGGCTTAAGCATTGATGCTATTTTGCGTGAATTAAAAGAACAATGCCGCCGCAACATGCCAGAAGATACCAGAGTTGCAACAGTTTACTTTAAACCTGAAAAAAATAAAACAGAGCGAAATCCTGATTTTTATATTCATGAAACAAATGAATGGCTTGTTTTTCCTCATGAAATTCACGGGCTTACCACAGATGAAATTTCCAAGAATAAATCACCTGTGCTTGCAAAGCTTCTTGAAGATCACAAATAAAATTAAACCGTCATTAATTTACGAATGATATTTTGATTTTTTGGGGCATGATCTGCCAAAGTGAATGCCTCTTCTAAATCTTCTGTAACGGCTTTAATATCTGTTTCATTATCAGCATGAACGTAAGCTATTGGACGGGATTTATCTAAATAATCACCAAGGCTTGCAACATCTGCGAGTCCCACGGACATATCTAGTTTCTGCATCGGTACAGAACGCCCGCCGCCTAGCTTTACGATGATATTACCCAGTTTTCGCACGTCAATTGCACTTACATAACCCGCTTCTTGAGCGTAGATTGGTTTGATAATATTTGCAGAATCGAGGTAATTATGCGGCTTTTCTATAAAATCATTCGCACCGCCTAACGCGGCGACCATTTTGCTAAATTTTTCGGCAGCCGCGCCGCTGCTAAGAGCCTGTTCAAGCTTCTGCTCCGCCTCTTCCCTCGTTGAGACGAGCTTCGCTAAAATAAGCATTTCTGTGCAAAGCGCCATAACAACTTTATGTAATTTTGCGTCTTTCTTTTTACCTGTAAGATATTCTACCGTCTCTAGAACCTCGAGAGCATTCCCCGCTGTAAAGCCTAGAACTTCATCCATGCCCGTCATGACTGCATGAGTAGGCGTGTTATTTTCTGCCGCCGTGCGCATGATAGAACGAGCAAGTTCTTCCGATTGTTGTTCTGTTTCCATAAATGCCCCTGCGCCCGTTTTAACGTCCATCACCAAAACATCTAGCCCTGCCGCCAGCTTTTTCGATAAAATAGAGGCGGTAATTAAAGGAATAGATTCCACCGTTGCGGTTACGTCACGAACGCTGTAAATCACCCTGTCAGCAGGGGCAATTTCAGAGGTCTGCCCCACAATAGCGCAGCCCACATCTTTCACAACTTTCGCCAGTAATTTTAAGTCTGGGACAGCATTATAGCCTGAAATAGCTTCTATTTTATCCAACGTGCCGCCCGTATGACCAAGCCCTCTGCCCGAAATCATAGGAACGAAACAGCCACAAGCCGCCGCCATCGGCGCAAGCATAAGGCTTACCTTATCGCCAACGCCGCCCGTAGAATGCTTATCAACAACAGGTCCGCCAAGATCATAAGGCTTCCAGTTAATAACCTCACCGCTATTCATCATCGCTTTGGTAAGCGCACTAATTTCCCCAATTGTCATGGACTTAAAAAAGACCGCCATTGTGAAAGCTGAAATTTGCTCTCTGCTGACAGAGCCTTCTGGAACGCCTGCTATAAAAGCATGGATTTCCTCATCTGTTAAAATCTTGCCGTCTCTTTTTTTGCGAATAATTTCTTTAATGAGCATTGTAA
>JADGEY010000420.1 GCA_016744185.1 Emcibacteraceae bacterium
GTGCATTGACATGGGGCTATTGTTAATGGGTCAGAAGGGCTTATTCCTGTATTACATGTGGCTCCATTCTGTAAAGGTTGGGTAATGTTATGTAATGTTGCGTAATGGCAGCAATTGTGGGTGGTTGAAGGTGGCTATTGTTGATGGGTCAGAGGTCATTATTCCACATCTGCCGCAGGTGGCTTCATTCTATAATGTTATGTAAGTACATAGAATATTTACGCCATGAGGTAAATATTGTGTAATATTATTAAATGTTGTTAAATGTTATGTAATGTTATGTGACAGCTACTCTGCTAATTCATAGCGGATGGTATTATTTTGTAAATGTTTTTTAACGTATTTCTACTAATAATTCTGTATTACACATAGCATCATTCTGTAATTGTGATATAAATTATAATATATAAATAATTCAATTATTAATTATAATACCCATTACTAATATAATAATTACAAGATTCACAATAATTAACTCACAATTAGATACGCCTTTTAAATAAAATATAAATATAATATGATACTTAGTAACACGGAAAATAAATAATAACTAGAAATGAGTAATTATCATAATAAATAATTAGCGATCATCATAATTAAGATGAGAAACTAAATCCTCCGTTAGCATAGCAGATAAGTCACCACTTAATAC
>JADGEY010000422.1 GCA_016744185.1 Emcibacteraceae bacterium
ATATATATATGTGCGTGCAAAGTTACATAATAATATACGATTATTTTGTCAGCGGCGTCCTCGCTCACCTTTTCAGCCCTGTGATACCTCGTCGTTATATAACAATAATCAGTACCCTGGGAAAAGTACCCTGGGAGAAGTACCCTGGTAAAAGTACCCTGGGACAAGTACCCTGGGAGAAGTACCCTGGGAGAAGTACCCTGGGACAAGTACCCTGGGACTAGTACCCTGGGACCAGTTCACAGATGCTACGCGGACATTTAAAATAGAAAATAAATTTAAGACATGGTTTCAAATAATATACATGCCAGACTTGAACCTAAAGTTGCTTCCCAGTGAATAATCGTCCAGGGTTGGGTTGCGCTCAAGGGTAACATCCAGGGTATTTGAATTTGTGTGTGTGTGTGTGTGTGTGTGTGTGTGTGTGTGTGTGTGTGTGTGTGTGTGTGTGTGCGTGCCGTGTTCAATAATTACGAGCATTCGTCTATTTTACACATAAAAAACACATGAAAAAGAAATTTAATAATAGTTATATAATAATTCGTGATTATTACACCACGTGGTTTCTTGATCAAAATCTAGGTAATAAGTTTGGTTTTTTTTTCTAAGTAAATAAACCGAGAAATGCAGAAAGTAGCGGTATATATATAT
>JADGEY010000423.1 GCA_016744185.1 Emcibacteraceae bacterium
GTCTATCCATGGTAGGAGGAGGAGAAGGAGGGGATGACGGAGGTGTAAAGCTCCTAGTGGGGCTGGGCGATCGTGAAGGCAGACTAGCAATATAGGAACCTGCACCCCTGGCTCTCAACTCGGGATGCCTGGACGAGTTGTCTACACTCCTGGATCTGCTAGAACTCGATGAACCACTTGATGAAGAGGAGGCCGAGGTATTGTGAGATGAATAGCTGTGTATCTGTAATCGTTGTGAGATTACATTTTACATTTTATGATGATGATGATGATGATGATGATGATGATGATGCCGATGATGATGATGATGATGATGATTGATTGATTGATGATTGATTGATTGATAATGTTTATTTATTCACCGTATAGTTTTAAAAATAAAAAACAGTGAGGATTATTAATGTCGTAATAACAAAAATAAATAATTAGAAATATAAATAAAATTACTATTAAAATGGAAATTAAAATGATGATGATGATGATGATGATTATGATGACGTTGTGTTTAATTGTCGGTAAACTTTATATAGTTATTTCAATTGATAATCATACATATGAATAATAATTGAATAAATATACAATTATAGAAAACTAACATTATCAGAATCTTCTTCATCCTCAAAATCATCTTCATAATTTTCTATACATTGG
>JADGEY010000424.1 GCA_016744185.1 Emcibacteraceae bacterium
GTGTGTGTGTGTGTGTGTGTGTGTGTGTGTGTGTGTGTGTGTGTGTGTGTGTGTGTGTGTGTGTGTGTGTGTGTATGCGTGTGTGTGTGTATGTGTATGTGTGTGTGCGTGAATGTGTGCGTGAATGTGTGTGTGTTTGTGTGCACATATATGTGTGTTTGTGTGTGTGTATGTATGTGAGTGTATTTGTGTGTGTGTGTGTGTATGTATTTGTGTGTGCGTGGGTGTTGGTGTATGTGTGTGTGTGTGTGTGTGTGTGTGTGTGTTTTTGTGTGTGTGTGTGTATATATATGTGTGTGTGTTTGTGTATGTGTGTGTGTTTGTGTATGTGTGTGTGTCCCACTCATTTTCTATATTTCCTCTCCTCTCCTCTCCTCCACCCTCCTCTCTCCTCTCTCCACAATACTAACGGCTAATATCTCAAAGAAAACCATCATAATGTTATCCATGTGTACAGAGATTGAAGAGGTAATGGCTCTACATAAATCGCTGACCATTCCTATAGCTACGATGCACATCTGAAATCAAAAACAATTTATTACGTAATGGAATTCATATGCAATACATTCGCTATACATACTAATACAGCAACTGATCGATAGTCAGTTTAAAACATAGATGAATACAAGTATTGTTAAACTATTTGATTG
>JADGEY010000426.1 GCA_016744185.1 Emcibacteraceae bacterium
CAATAATAACGTAATAATAATATAATATCAATATGAAGTGAAAATGAATATATAGTCTTCATGACATAAACATATATAAATAGAAATATAAATGAAATTGCTATTAAAATGGAAATTAAACGATGATGATTATGATGATGATGATGTTGGTGTAGTTATTATGGTGAAGGTTAAGATGATCATTATGATGGTGATGATGATGATGATGATGATGATGATGAAGATGATGATAATGATAATGATGATAATGATGATATTGATGATATTGATGATAGTCGATATATTAAATTATAATGAGCTTGATAAAATTTTAGTAATATTCAATTATAAACTATGATGTCTCATATACTAATTAATGCACAAGTTAGTAAAGATATTAACAAGCATGGAGAATGATTAAATTTGATCACATTAAAATCACAAATACTTTACATATATAAAATGAATACTGCTAATTGTATTTGTTAGATTTATAATTACTAAGATATTAATACAAATTTGACTTTCATCAATAGAATTATTTAATCCATTAAACGTAAAAAAAGTTATAAAATTAAACGAGCAACCAATATAAATATATAAATACGAATACGATTATATTAAGAATATAGTTATTAGTAGTAACAATGACGAATTTAATTGCATTGGGG
>JADGEY010000427.1 GCA_016744185.1 Emcibacteraceae bacterium
GCGTGGTGGTGATTTTGTGGGGTGTGTGTGTGTGTGGTGGTTTTGTAGTGTGTGTGGTGGTTTTGTGGGGTGTGTGTTGTGGTGGTTTTGTGATGTGTGTGCGTGTGTGTGTGTGTAGTGGTTTTGTGGGGTGTGTGTGTGTGTGTGTGTGTGGTGTTTTTGTGGTGTATGCTCGTGGGTGCACGAATGTTGAATTGTCGGGTGCAATGGTACCTGTGCCAATTGAATCTTTTTCACTGTAAAATCATCTTGGTGTGTGGTGTTTGTGTCAATGGGTTTTTCACTCTTGAATGCCGTATCTTCATGCTGTGGGCGTGTGTGTGTGTGTGTGAGTTAATGTGTGAGTGTGTGTGTGTGTGTGTGTGTGTGTGTGTGTGAGTTAATGTGTGAGTTAATGTGTGAGTTAATGTGTGAGTTAATGTGTGAGTGTGTGTGTGTGTGTGTGTGTGTGTGTGTGAGAATGTGTGTGTGTGTGTGTGTGTGTGTGTGTGTGTGTGTGGTGTGTGTGTGTGTGTGTGTGTGTGTGTGTGTGTGTGTGAGTGTGTGTGTGTGTGTGTGTGTGTGTGTGTGTGTGTGTGTGTGTGTGTGTGTGTGTGTGTGTGTGTGTGTGTGTGTGTGTGAGTGTGTGTGTGTGTGTGTGTG
>JADGEY010000428.1 GCA_016744185.1 Emcibacteraceae bacterium
ATATATATATATGTGTGTGTGTGTGTGTGTGTGTGTGTGTGTGTGTGTGTGTGTGTGTGTGTGTGTGTGTGTGTGTGCGCGTGTGTGTGTGTGTGTGCGTGTGTGTGTTGGTGTGTTTGTTTGCATGTGTGTATAATAATGATATACTATTAAACATATACTTGCACATACTTTATGTGTGTATAATAATGTAATAAATATATACTTTCACATACTTTCAATATCCTTTATTCCACATAATCTATATTCCTTTATTAAATTATCTCCTCTCATCTTCTCTTCTCTCCTAATGAATCCTCTTCTTCCTCTCACATCCTCTCCTATTATATTCTCCTCAAACATCTCTTCTATTATCCTATCCTATCACATCATAGCCTCTACTCCCTCCTCGTCTCCTCTTCTCCTCTCCTATTCTCTCCTATCTCTCCTCTCCTTCCTCTCCACTCCACCTCTCCACGTCTCCAGGCTCAGACACCCGCTGAAATCGCGCCCATCCACCTCTACCCCGCTCGCGTGCTCTCCTACCTATTGTCACATCTGGGCCGATGTCCAAAACTGGGTCTCAGCGGTCGTCCGGTCACCGAGGTTGTGGGTGTACTGTCCACTAGTAAACTCTACCAGTTGGGCGGACGTTAGTATGATTCAGAAT
>JADGEY010000429.1 GCA_016744185.1 Emcibacteraceae bacterium
ACACACACACACACACACACACACACACACACATACACGCACCCACGCACACACACACTCATACACGCACCCACGCACGCACACACACACACACATACTCGCACCCACACACACATACACGCACCCACGCACATATACACATAATATTACCTCGAACTGGTAAGTATAACAATTATATCGCATAATCTTGATATTTAAATCCAAAGACATACATTTTTACGTGTTCTTTGTCTAATATATATATATATGGATAAGTTAAAAAGTGAAAGTAATATGCAGAGGAATCAAAAACAAACGGAATGATTATGCATTGCGAATGTGTGTAATTTACAAACAGGAAAAGGCAATAACATTTTCAATTAATTACGCATTTTCTATCATAATATTGATCTAATAAACCCTCTATCATAATATTGATCTACTAGATTGAATAAAATTGAATTTACTAAAAATCAACTACAATTTCTGTAGAACAAATAGTAAAAAGAAAAAGTAATGAATTGCTTTGGGAGTGTGTGGTGTGTGTGAATTTGTGTGCATGCTTGCCAGTATATGAGCATATGAACGCAGGCGAGTGTGTGTGGATGTGTGGATGTGTGTGTGTGTGTGTGTGTGTGTGTGTGTGTGTGTGTGTGTGTGTGTGTGTGT
>JADGEY010000042.1 GCA_016744185.1 Emcibacteraceae bacterium
TGTATTTTCTTGATGACATTACTTCGTATTCCTTATTTTAGACTTTTATAACTTTTTTGTCCGGAATAGTGTAGCCACATCACACCCCCGTTGGAACCGTCAAGGCACACAGGTCTGTATTGATTCTGTCCATGAGATGCAGCGGCAATTATATATAATAGATGTTGAGGGCTTGACAAAAAAAGATATTTAAGAGCTTTCTTGTTGTACATAAGGTAATCATTATAAATGCAATGACAAAAACATGTATACATGTTGGTTTTGATCCTGTATATATGTTTTTTAGGCTTTATGGTTTAGTCGCATATTATTTTCGGAGCATGGCATGTCAGATGTTTTATCAATAGAACTTATTCAATCTGCTCAGGGGGGCGGTCAGTCGAATACTGTTTCCGATATTGCTTTTCAAAATATTTGGCTTGCAATAGTCAATAGAGACCTATCTTCACACCAAATTATTACGGAAGTATCGCTGGCAAAAAAATATTCTGTCAGCCGAACGCCCCTTAGGGCAGCTATTCAAAAATTAATAGCGATTGGTCTTATTACAAGACTGCCGAACCGTACAATGATTGTCACTGAATTGAATTTAGAAAATATGACAAGCTTGTCAACAACACGTGAACGTTTAGAAGGGCTGATTGGGCGCAATGTTTGGGATAGATATAAACAAGGTCTTATTTCTATTGCGAGCCTAGAAAAAATACATGAAAGTATGAAAAAACTTTTAGTGCTTAATGACCCTGATTTATTATTGAGCTTGGGGATTAAATTTCACGAAGAAATGTGCCGTCTTTCTAATAATTCCGTTGCTGTGAATTTCATGCAGCAGGTTTTGCTTGCATTAGAGCCTTACAGACGGCTTATCATTGGACATCAAGAACGGTTTGAATCTATCATTTCAGAACATGATGAGATCATTCAAAATCTGAAAGGGGATGATCCAGAAGCTGTTGAAATTTTGATGCGTGACCATATCGTTGCGGCTCGTAAATTTTATAGTTTTCATTTAGAAACTGCTTTATATAACGACAATAAGAGACTTGCTCGGGCTTGAATATTTTTGACCCTGCCATCTGACTTTCGCAGCAGCAGGATCAAATTATATCTATTTGACCAGTTTAAACGGTTATTCCCACCACTTTATTTTGATCAATTAACGTATCAATATAGGTTGTAAAGGCACTGTGATGTGCCTTCTCGTCTAAATAGAGCTTGATATGTTCTTCAACCATAAAAAATGGTAATATGGAGTTTAGTTTTTTATCCAAATAGCGGTTTGGGTCTTGGTCATAATAACGCTGACATATTTCTGTGTCGGCTTTGGGAACTGTTATCATATCCTCTAATAACATCTCGATGGTATCTTCTATTTCATGAGAACTCATGTGAATGATATTCTCTTTTTTAATGAAACCATGCTGGGCGGCCTCTTCTAAAAGAAGTCTTCTGATGACAAGAGAGCGTGCCGCTTGATCCTTGATATTATCAATATCTTCTAACTGATGATGCTTCATTTCAGCGTCGATAGCATCATCAGTAATTTCATATTTATTAACAAAGACAGGCATTAATAACCCTTTCCTCTTTTGCGAACCACTTGATAGCCTTTGCGGGTAAGATATTTAATCGGTGCGCTAAGCATATGGACAAGCCTTGTGAAAGGGAAGACCAAGAAAATAGTCATGCCCAGTACAATATGAGCTTTAAATATCCATGGCTCATGAAGAATAAAGTCAGATGCGCCTGACCTGAAAGTCACAATATGCTGCGCCCAATTGGCAAGAGCAACCATGCTTGCACCATCTGGATGAGAAATAGAATGAGGCAGGGAGGCAAGCCCTAAGATGAGCTGCACATAAAGCACTACGAGAAGGGCGATATCCATGAATGTACTTGTGGCGCGGATACGCCTGTCAGTTAATCTGCGGTAAAGCAGGATTGTAAGACCAATGAAGCAAATTCCGCCAAGAACTGCGCCGCCAACGATTGCCATCATTTGTTTTTGCTCTGTTGTAACAAAATAATGATAGATACTTTCAGGCGTTAACAGCCCCACAAGATGGGTAAAAAAGAGCAAAATAATACCAACATGGAAGAAGTTACTCCCAATTGCCAGTCCCTTTGATCTTAGAAGTTGACTAGAGCCTGCTTTCCATGAATATTGGTCACGGTCATAGCGAATGATTGTTCCCACAACCATTGTGATAAAAGCGATATAGGGATATAGCCCAAAGAGAAAATGATTTAAAAAGCTTTCCATTTTATAATGCTCCTTTTTGATTTTGCGGGATATCTTTTGACATTTCAGCAACAGCGCCTGTGAATACATCACAAGAATTACAGTCCGCTTGATCCACATCTGTATTATCAAAAGCGGCGGCTTCTTCCCAGTCTTTGTCCATTTCTTCTGCTGAAAATTCTTCTAAAGGTTCAGCTTCGGCAGCTTTTATCATTTCTGCATCTGGCTTAACTTTTGATAGAACTTTTAGGGCTTCAAAAATACAGGCATAATTTGCGCCCCGTTTTTTAAGCTTTACGCCAATAGCGGCAATCACAGTGATCGGATCACCCAGAAGCTCGAAAGCTTCTTCTGGTGGACATAGACTTAAATATTCAAGGAAAAGAGGTAGGTAGTCAGGCAGTTCACCCTTTTGCAAGTAAAGTCCCTTGGTCTCATAAGTTTCAACGAGATTCACCATTGCCTGACCACGGTCACGGCTTTCACCATGAATATGTTCAAATAAATGCAAGCAGTGCGAACGTCCACGGTCAAAAAGATCAACAAAATTTTCTTGAACTTCATAAATATCGCCTTCTTGCATATCAGTTGCTAAGCTGCGAATTTTTTTGATATTTTTCTGGGGCAGAATTGCTTCTGCCTCAAGAGTTTGGATAAGCTCATCAAGATGAGAGATCATTTCCGGTTTAGGGTAACTCAGCATCAAACCCAATATTTTGAAAGTTTTCATGCGTTATTTCCCCCACTTCTGAATTTTACCAGACATGGTATTCTTATGGGTAGATGCGCCGAAAAGATTGGTCTTTGTCTGACCGCCGTCGCCGCAACCATTACCAAATGTAAAGCCGCAATCACTGCGCTGTTCGAAAGCAATTTCATTATCGAAAGGCGTATCACCGGCATATTCACGATGGTTTGTCGGAATAACATACCGGTCTTCATAATTGGCAATCGCCATGATTTGATACATATCATCAAGGGTTACTTCGTCAAGACCAACACGTTCAAGGATTTTTATATCACCTTGACCGCCCACTGTTTTACCCCGCATATATTCACGCATGGCAATCATTCTCTCTAATGAATTTACCACAGGTTCTTCCACGCCGCCCGTGAGCAGATTGGCAAGATACTTGATTGGAATACGAAGATTTTTTACATTTGGAATGATACCATCACTATCCGTCCAGCCGCTTTCAACAGCAGATTGAATCGGTGATAATGGCGGAATATACCATACCATCGGTAACGTGCGATATTCAGGATGAAGCGGCAGAGCCACTTTCCAGTCCATTGCCATTTTATAAACAGGAGATTCTTTAGCCGCTTTAAGCCAGCTATCAGGAACGCCATCTTTTCTAGCCTGTGCGATAACTTCTGGATCATGAGGATCAAGGAAAATATCGCATTGTGCCTGATAAAGGTCTTCTGTTTTTTCTGTCGCTGCCGCTTCAGAAATGCGGTCAGCATCATAAAGCATCACCCCAAGATAGCGAATGCGCCCCACGCAAGTTTCTGAACATACCGTTGGATCACCCGCTTCTAAGCGAGGATAGCATAAAGTACATTTTTCTGATTTCCCAGACTGCCAGTTAAAATAGATTTTCTTATAAGGACAGCCCGATACGCACATGCGCCAGCCCCGACATTTTTCTTGATCGATCAAGACAACGCCGTCTTCTTCACGTTTGTAAATTGCGCCAGACGGACAAGCCGCAGCGCAAGTAGGATTGAGGCAATGTTCACAAAGACGGGGCAGATACATCATGAATGTATTTTCAAATTCGCCGTAGATTTGTTTTTGCATATTCTGAAAATTATAATCTTTAGAGCGTTTTTCAAATTCACCGCCAAGGATTTCTTCCCAGTTTGGACCCCATTCAGGTTTTTCCATCACATCACCCGTGATCACGCTATGGGCGCGGGCAGTTGGCGGCGTACTTACTTCTGGTGATCTTTGCAGCTTTTCATATTCAAAAGTGAAAGGCTCGTAATAATCATCAATTTCAGGTAGATCAGGGTTGGAAAATAATTTTGACAAAACTCGGAATTTACCGCCAAGCTTTGGTCTGATTTTACCATTGGCAAGGCGAACCCAGCCGCCTTTCCATTTTTCTTGGTTTTCCCAGTCTTTAGGAAATCCAATACCGGGTTTTGTTTCAACATTGTTAAACCATGCATATTCAAGACCGCTGCGTGATGTCCATACATTTTTACAAGTGACCGAACAAGTATGACAGCCGATACATTTATCTAGGTTAAGAACCATTCCAATTTGTGCACGTATTTTCATTATGCTAACTCCTCGTGATCTATCAGTCCAGATACACCGTCCGCAGGTTCATCCATCCAATCTACTTTGTTCATTTTACGAACCATTACAAATTCATCACGGTTTGACCCGACTGTTCCATAATAGTTAAAGCCGTAAGAGAGCTGTGCATAGCCGCCAATCATGTGGGTTGGTTTTACAACCGCCCGAGTAACGCTGTTATGAATGCCGCCCCGTTTTTTGGTTGTTTCTGTACCAGGAGTGTTAATGATTTTTTCTTGAGCATGATACATCATACACATGCCCTCATTTACTCTTTGTGATACAACCGCTCGGCAGGCAATAGCGCCGTTTTCATTGTAGGCTTCGATCCAGTCATTATCCTCAATTTCCATTTTCTTAGCATCAATTTCGCTGACCCAAATAATAGGGCCGCCGCGGGATAATGTTTGCATCAACAGATTTTCAGAATAGGTACTATGAATACCCCATTTTTGATGAGGCGTGATAAAGTTAAGCGCGATTTGCGGATTACCATTATCATGTTCCTCTATAAGGGATTCGGTTGTTTTAGTATTCACAGGTGGTTTATAGACGCAAAATCCTTCGCCGAAATCCCGCATCCAATCATGATCTTGATAGAATTGCTGGCGTCCTGTTAAGGTGCGCCATGGGATAAGCTCATGCACGTTTGTATAGCCTGCATTATAGCTTACATGCTCATCTTCAAGTCCCGACCAAGTGGGGGAGGATATAATTTTTCGGGGCTGTGCTTGCACGTCACGGAAACGGATTTTTTCATCTTCTTTTGGGCGTGCCAAATGTTGATGATCCCGTCCAGTGAATTTTTCGAGTGCTGCCCATGCTTTAACCGCAACTTGCCCATTTGTTTCAGGGGCAAGGGTTAAGATAACCTCTGTTGCATCAATATCAGTTTCAATTTTAGGACGGCCTTTGGAGACACCTTCATCTGTGACAAGCTTGTTCAGCTCACCAAGGAACTTAACTTCAGGGTCAGTGTTCCATGAAATCCCTTTTCCGCCGTTCCCTGCTTTTTCAAGCAAAGGACCAACAGAGGTGAATTTTTTATAAGTATCGGGATAATTCCGCTCCACCTCAACATAGGCAGGCATTGTTTTACCTGGGATAGGGTCTATTTCACCTTTGCTCCATTCTTTCACATCAAGCCCTTGGGCAAGTTCACCGGGCGTATCATGTAAAATAGGCAGAGCAACAACATCTTTTTCTGTCCCAAGGTGACCTACGCAAAGTTCTGAGAATTTTTCCGCAAGCCCTTTATAAATGTCCCAGTCACTTCGGGATTCCCAAGCAGGGTCAACCGCACGGCTAAGAGGGTGAATGAAAGGATGCATATCGGAAGTATTCAAATCATTTTTTTCATACCAAGTAGCGCAGGGCAGAACAATGTCAGAATAAAGGCAAGTCGTAGACATTCTAAAATCGAGCGTTACCACAAGGTCAAGTTTGCCTGTCGGTGCATCTTCATGCCATTTGATTTCAGATGGTTTCTTGCCGCCTCTTTCCCCAAGATCAGCACCAAGTACGCCGTTTTGTGCGCCGAGAAGATGTTTAAGCATATATTCATGCCCCTTACCAGAAGAACCTAGAATGTTCGACCGCCAAACAAACATATTGCGGGGGAAGTTACGAGGATCATCAGGGTCTTGGCACGACATTTCAAGCGAGCCATCTTTCAAGGAATTTGCCACATATTCAGCGACGGGAAGCCCTGCTGCTGCGGCATGTTTCGTTACCTCAAGAGGATTGGTTTTAAGCTGCGGCGCAGAAGGAAGCCAGCCCATTTTTTCAGACCGAACGTTACAATCAATCAGAGAGTAATCGTCCCATTTCTTTTTATCCGCAAGCGGAGATAAAATCTCATCAACGCCAAGCTTTTCATAACGCCATTGGTTCGCATGGGAATAGAAGAAAGATGTCCCGTTCATATGACGGGGCGGTCTGTTCCAATCGGTGGCAAAGGCAAGAGGCAGCCAGCCTGTTTGCGGACGGAGTTTTTCTTGACCCACATAATGCGCCCAGCCGCCGCCAGACTTACCAATGCAGCCACACATGATAAGCATATTAATCACGCCACGGTAATTCATATCCATATGATACCAATGGTTCATCGCTGCACCAATAATAATCATAGAGCGTCCGCGCGTACGGTCAGCATTATCGGCAAATTCACGAGCAATTTTGATAATTTTCTCTCTTGGAACGCCCGTTACCTTCTCTTGCCAAGCAGGGGTGTAGGGCTTGTCATCATCATAAGAGCTTGCAACATTATCACCGCCAAGTCCGCCGTCAACGCCGTAATTGGCAACCATAAGATCATAAACAGTTGCTACATATTTATCGCCGTCTTTTGTCTCAATCTTACGTACCGGAATGCGGTGATGAAGAATTGAATCATGATCTGTTGCCGTAAAAATAGGCTGTTCATGTTCGATATTACCAAAATAAGGAAAGGCAACATCTAAAACTTCATCATGTTTTTCAATCAGTGATTTAGCAGGCCAAATTTCAGTGCCGCTATCCACATCTTTTGATTCTAAATTCCAATTGCCTTTTTCACCCCAGCGTGAGCCAATCGTACCTTTTGGTACAGAAATTTCATTGGTATTTTGATCAATGACGACAGTTTTCCAGTCAGGGTTATTTTTCTGGTTTAAATCCCCTTTAAAATCAGAAGCCCGAAGCGTTCTGCCTGCCACGTAGGTTCCGTCTTGCTCGTCCAGAATAACAAGGAAAGGCATATCAGAATAAAGACGGGTATATTCATCAAAATAATCAGATTTCCCATCCACATGAAATTCTTTTAAAATTACATGACCAAAAGCCATCGCAACCGCCGCGTCCGTTCCTTGACGGGGGTTAAGCCACATATCACTAAGCTTAGCGACTTCTGAATAATCAGGGGTAATCGCAACGGTTTTAGTCCCTTTATAACGCACTTCGGTAAAGAAATGCGCATCAGGGGTGCGGGTTTGGGGAACGTTAGAGCCCCAAGCCATAATATAAGATGAATTATACCAATCCGCAGATTCAGGAACGTCAGTCTGCTCGCCCCAGATTTGAGGAGAGGCAGGAGGAAGATCGCAGTACCAATCATAAAAACTAAGACATACGCCGCCAATAAGAGACAGATACCGTGAGCCTGCGGCATAAGATACCATAGACATAGCAGGAATAGGGGAGAAGCCAATGATACGGTCAGGACCATATTCTTTTGCAGTATAGACGTTCGCCGCTGCAATAATTTCATTTACTTCGTCCCATTCAGCACGCACAAATCCGCCAAGCCCCCGCACGCTTTTATAGCTATCAGATTTTTCTTTATCTTCAGAAATATGCGCCCAAGCAGTCACGGGATCAGAATAGCTATTCTTTGTTTCCCGCCATAATTTTAAAAGACGGCTGCGGATCATCGGGTGTTTAACCCGAGCAGAACTATATAAATACCAGCTATAACTCGCCCCCCGTGCGCAGCCACGAGGTTCATGATTGGGCAGATCAGTTCTTGTACGGGGATAATCAGTTTGCTGTGTCTCCCACGTGACAAGGCCACCTTTTACATAGATTTTCCAACTACAAGATCCGGTACAGTTTACGCCGTGGGTTGAGCGAACAATCTTATCATGAGACCACCTCCCACGGTAGGCTCTTTCCCAGCTACGGTCTTCTGTTGTCGTAATACCATGCCCCTCAGAAAATGATTCTGGACGCTTTCTTGTGAAAAATGTTAATTTATCTAAAAAATGGCTCATGTCTTTTTACTTCCTGAATATTTTTTATGGGTTATAGATTTCTGCATTTTTGCGTAGGTAAAAATACCAGTTGATCACAATGCAAATTATGTAAAATACTGCAAACCCGTAAAGAGCATGTTCAGGGGTCGCAGCTTTAATTTCTTCGCCGAGTACTTTTGGAATGATAAATGCGCCATAAGCCGCAACCGCAGATGTCCAGCCCAGAACGGGGCCTGCTTGCTCTTTATTAAATACATTGGCAATTGTTCTAAAGGTTGAGCCATTTCCAATGCCTGTTGCCGCAAAAAGGATCAGGAATAAAGCAAGGAAAGGATAGAAATACTCTTCTGGAGTAGCAGAACTGTAAGCTTGTTTTAAATAATAAGCCACACCAAGAGCAGAGGCAACCATCACCATAGAGACATAATGCGTCACGCGCGCACCGCCAAATTTATCGGCAATCATACCGCCAAAGGGGCGAATAAGCGCACCAATGAAAGGGCCCGTCCATGCAAACATTAAAGCGCTTGGACCATTAGGGTTGGCAATATCATGATTCATAACGCCGTCAACCATCATATGCTGAAAGCCGAAAACAACCTTAATAGCGAGAGCAAAAGTAGCGGCAAAACCAATGAATGATCCAAATGTCATGGTATAAATCACGGTCATCGCCCATGTGTGTTTATTGTCAAAAATTTTATATTGACGTTTTAGATTTGCGCCAACTTGCCCTGGAATAAGTTTAAGAAGGAACACGGTAAGAGCGATAACAATCGGCAGTACAATCCATTTACTGACCATAAACCCACTGCCGCCGACTTTGACAGGAAGCATTAACCAAAGACCAAAGGCTGCGGTTGCAAAGCCAATGATCAGCATGAAGGTGATGATGGCAAATGATCCAATAGGGCCTTTTACGTCAGGGGATACATGGGCAGCTTTAATGTTATTCATTCCAAACCAGCCTGCAATAGCAAGAGGAACAAGGAATAAAAGCCATAAGAAACCAGCATTATGAATATAAGTATCTGTTCCAGCAGGAATTTTACCGATCAATGTTCCCGATGTATTAACAAGTGCCATAGGCTCGCCGCCAAATAGACCAAATGTCATAAATAGAGGAACAAGAATTTGCATTGTTGTTACGCCAAAGTTTCCAAGTCCTGCGTTCATGCCTAGAGAATAGCCTTGAACTTTTTTAGGAAAGAAGAAACTTATATTTGACATGGAAGATGCAAAATTACCGCCGCCGATACCAGATAATAAGGCAAGCACTTGGAATTTCCACATCGGAGTATTCAAATCTTGCAAGGCGTAACCTGCGCCAACGGCTGGGATCATAAGAAGAGCGGTGGTGAAGAATATAGTGTATTTACCGCCTGCAATACGAATAAAAAACGTACTGGGAATGCGAAGCGTCGCCCCCGTAAGACCCGCAATAGCCATAAGAGTAAAGAGCTCAGATTTTTCAATCGGAAAGCCTAAATTAATCATTTGAACGGTAATAATACCCCAATAAAGCCATACTGCGAAACCGCAAAGTAGGCTTGGAATTGAAATCCATAAATTCCGAGTGGCAATTTTTTTGCCTTCTGAATCCCACTGAGATGTATCTTCAGGGTTCCAATCTTTTAGATGTTTATCCATCGAATGTTCCTTAATAATTTAATTATGAATAAGGAGCAAACTATGATGTAGTTTGCTCCTGCTTTTAAAATTTATGCTTTATTTTTACTTAGCTCTTCTAGTTCAGGTAAGAACCTTGGGCCTTGAAGTTTTGGAGATAATTGCTTTCTATCCATTCGGACGATTGACATATGCATCCAGATCAGAGCAATCCCAATGATGATTGTAAGAAGCATAAAGCAGCTTGTCCAAATCCCAATCATGTCATTCATAACGCCAAAGGCAATGGGGAGGAAAAATCCGCCAAGTCCGCCAATAAGCCCAACAATGCCGCCAACAGAGCCCACATTATTTGGATAATAAACAGGGATATGTTTATAGACCGCTGCTTTACCAAGAGACATAAAGAAGCCTAGAATAATTGTAAGGCTCACAAATGCCCAAAGAGGAATTGTAACGTTAAATTCAATCGCCCCTTTAATCCCTGCAACAGTATAATCTGTGGAGGGATATGACATGATGAAAGTACAAATCACGCAGGCTATGAAAGTCCAATACATTACAGACCTTGCACCAAACTTATCTGACATCCAGCCGCCTAAAGCCCGAAAAATACTGCCCGGTAGAGCGTAACAAGCGGCAAGCATTCCTGCTGTTGCAAGGTCAAGACCATATGCGCCCACATAATAGCGGGGAAGCCATAAAGCAAGGGCAACGAACGCCCCAAAGACAAAGAAGTAATAAAGAGAAAAACGCCATACTTGAAGATTTTTAAGTGGCTCCATCTGCTCCATAAAGGGAACAGATTTTAGTCCTTTTTCTTTTCTTTCTCGTAAGGCAGGATCATCTTTTGTAAAAATGAAAAACAAAATAGCTGTTACAAATAAAACAGCAGCGTAAACCTGCGCTACCCCTTGCCATTCATTGCCCAGAGCAACAAATAAAAGAGGTGCGCCAAAGTTTGTTACCGCTGCGCCCACATTACCCATGCCAAAGATACCAAGAGCTGTGCCTTGTTTTTCTTTTTCGAACCATGTAGAGACGTAAGTAATGCCAACAGCGAAACTACCCCCTGCAAGTCCAACGCCAAGCGCTGCGACTAAAAACATAGGATATGTTGTAACTTTAGTCAGCAAAAGTGCTGCAATTGATGTAATAATCATTTGAAAGGTAAAAACCACTCGTCCGCCATATTGGTCAGACCAAATACCAAGAAAAATCCGGCTTAGAGACCCTGTTAAAATAGGGGTTGCTACCAATATACCAAACTGGGTATCTGAGAGACCAAGATCAGCTTTAATCTTAATCCCGATAATTGAAAACATTGTCCATACGGCAAAACATACGGTAAATGCAAAAGTGCTGGTACCAAGAGCTTGATGTTGCTCTCTTGATGTCACATTTAGGTTATTCATCTTTCCCTCCTCAATCGTTCAACTTTAACTAACTCATTCTAATATAATTATGACTTGTGCCAGATTTTACTTTATGAGAGATTGATCCCCGTCAAGAATTTAAAGATTATAGACAAGCATTTAAGGTTTATATTGAGAAAAAAGGAGCATTTTAAGTTAATTCAAGCTTGAGAAATTATATCAAATCCTATAGGTTTAAGCTATTAAAACATCAGTAAGAAACAGTAATAATAAAATAGCGGTGGTGAAGATGAGCAATAGACTTATCGCAATGGCGAAAGTTGTTCAGGAATTGCAAAAAGAACGGGGCTGTATTAGCCTTTTTTTAAGCAATAAGGGTACGAATTTTCTGAATGAACTTAAGGAGAGCTTTATCAATACAGATATAGCCTTTTCTTCTTTAGAAAACATGACCAGTTCGTTGATCTTAAATGAGAATTTTGATGCTAAGTTAAATATTACTTTAGAAGAAATATCACAGAGAAAAAAATTCCGTAATGAAATATTGATGATCCGTCTTACTGCGTCGGAAGCAATCAGAGAATATACTTTAAAATATATTTCATCATTGCAGAATCTTCTTGTTGAATTAGCTCTTGATGATCCTGAAAATGATCCTGCGTGCGTTAGTGCTTTTTCAAATTTTATTCAGCTTAAAGAACGCATCGGTAGAGAGCGTGCAATGGGCGTTCGGGGGATCGTAGATGGTAAGTTCTCAGATGAAGAATTTATCAATGGATTTAAATATTTACTGTCAGGTCAGAAAACATATAAAATGGTTTTTCTTGCTTTAGCGTCAGAAAAACAAAAAGCAGTTTATAATAAATATATGGCGGGAGACGCAATTCAAAAAACACATGATCTGCAAGAAAAAATCTTAAACTGGAAAGCGGGAGATGATTTAAATATTACGCCTATGAGTTGGTTTTCGCTCCTTACTGAAAAAATTAACTTACTGCATAAAGTAGAGTTATCATTGATTGAAACTCTTTCAAATAAGAGTACGCCGAGGGAACAAGATAATGGCTTAGGGGGTAAACAAAAAATAACATCAAAAGCTCATACAAGCATAAGTGCCGAACAAAGAAAATTTATTGACCTTCTACCTATCTTTGAGAAAGTATCAAAAAATATTATGGATAGCCTTTTAAATCATGCACAAATTATGGAATATAAAAAGGGGAAAATATTATTTTTAGAAGGAGAGCAAGCTCATAGATTATCTATTGTTTTAAGCGGCTGGGTTAAAGTCTTTAAAGGGACAGCGGCAGGCGATGAAACTGTTCTTCAAATGTTATCAAGTGGCGATATGATTGCGGAGGCTTCTATTTTTCTAAGCAGTGCTTACCCTGTAAGTGCGCAGGTTGCAAAACATGCCGTTATTTTAACACTCCCAGCCCCTATTATGAGAGAAAAAATAAAGAAGAATAACGAACTTGCCATGAGCGTTCTGACAGGGATGTCTCGTCATAGTCAAAATTTAATTCAAGAATATGAAACAATTCGCCTGAAACCTGCAGGAGAGCGTGTTGGCTGGTTTCTGCTTAAACTTCTTGTGGATCAAGGGCGCATTCCTGATATGGTAGAGCTTCCTTATGATAAATCTTTAATCGCCTCCTACCTTGATATGAAACCAGAAACATTCTCTCGATCTTTAAAAGAATTTAAGAATCATGGATTTAAGGTCGGAAAAGATAATGTTATTTTGCCTAATGCTGGCTCATTATGTGGGTTTTGTGATAGCGATATTACAAGAGCCTGCGAAAAACACGCAACAGATGATTGTTATAATCCTGATGGCGATCTTTTCGGGCTATCTAAATTATAGAGATTTTGAAAAAGGCTATATTTATTAGGGTCTAAAATCTATTTTTTTTAAGACGCTGTTACGAAAGCTTCCATTACTTTTTTTGCGGAGCCATTTTCAAAATCAATTTCAAGTTTTGTGCCTTCAATTTTTAGAATCCTGCCATAGCCAAATTTATCATGGAAAACTCTTTCGCCAATTTTAAAATGGGAAGAGTTTTGTAAAGCAGGCTTTTGGTAAGTGCTGCGTAGAGGCTTTTTAGCTTTATTACGGTCTAATTGATATGAATTGTGTGATTCAGAATTTTGGTTTCTTTGGTAAGCGTTATTCTCGCTGCCATAGTGTGAATTTTTAACATAGCCGTAATCAGAAAAATCATTGCCGCTACGCCCTAACCCTTGCTGCATACGTGTTTCGCTGTGGGCTTCGGGCAGCTCTGAAATAAACCGAGAAGGCAGGGGCGTGGTATAATTTCCAAACATATAACGGCTTGCCACATGGAAAATATGAACTTGTTTTTTGGCGCGGGTAATGCCGACATAGGCTAAGCGTCTTTCTTCTTCCAGACCATTCTCGCCGCTCTCTTCCAGCGTTTTCTTGCTTGGGAAAAGATCTTCTTCCCAGCCGGGAAGAAAGACAATGTCAAATTCTAATCCTTTAGAGCCGTGAAGCGTCATGATGTTCACTTTATCTTGGCTTAAGTCTTGGATGTTATCCATGATCAGGCTGATATGTTCTAAAAACTCTGCAAGCCCTTCAAAATTATCCATGCTTTTAATCATTTCAGAGATATTTTCTAAACGCCCTTCCGCATCGGGGGATTTGTCGTTTTTCCACATATCCATATAACCCGATTCGCTTAAGATATTTTCGGTAAGCTCCGCATGTCCCATCGCTTCCGAAAGGCTGCGCCAACGGTCAAAATCTTCTATTAGTTTTTTCAGGCTTCCTCGTGCTTTAGGGCGAAGCTCGTCTGTTTCCACAATCATTTTTGCCGCAGATGTAAGAGGGCATTCATTTTCACGAGCGATAATATGGAGTTTTTGTAAAGTTGCGGTCGCCAGCCCTCGTTTCGGCGTATTGATGATGCGCTCGAAAGCCAGATCATCGGAAGCCTGATAGACCACTCTAAGGTAGGCAAGCACGTCTCTAATTTCTTGTCTCTCATAAAAGCGAGGGCCGCCGATGATGCGGTAGGGAACGCCCAGAGTGATGAATCTTTCTTCAAATTCACGCATCTGGAATGATGCCCGAACAAGCACTGCCATTTCGCTTAATTTTATGTTTTTGCGTTGTAACTCTTCTACCATATCACCCACTGCGCTGGCTTCTGCTCTGCCGTCCCAGATGCCGTTTATGGTGACCTTATCGCCGCCTTTTTGAGCCGTCCATAGGGTCTTGCCAAGGCGGTCGCTGTTGTGAGAAATAAGATGCCCTGATGCGCTGAGGATATGTTCGGTAGAGCGATAATTTTGTTCAAGCCGAATGATTGTCGCCTTCTTAAAGTCGCTCTCAAAACGTAAAATATTGCCAACTTCTGCGCCCCGCCAGCCATAAATTGACTGGTCATCATCACCAACGCAGCAGATATTCTGGCTTTTTTGTGCGAGCAGCCTTAACCATAGATATTGACTGATATTCGTATCTTGATATTCATCGACTAAAATATAACGAAACCGTTGCTGATATTCGCTCAGCACTTCGGGGTGGCTCTGAAAAATATCAACCACATGAAGTAATAAATCACCAAAATCTGCCGCATTTAAGGTTTTAAGGCGGCTTTGATAGATGCGGTAAAAATCGGTAGCCTTACCGTCCGCATAATCGAAGGCTTCTTTTTGCGGCACTTGAGAAGGTTTAAGCCCGCGGTTTTTCCATTTATCAATTAATCCTGCAAGACTGCGGGGCGGGTATCTTTTTTCATCAATGCCTGCGCCGCGAATAATTTGTTTGATAAGTCTTAATTGGTCGTCACTATCCAAAATAACATAATTTGATTCAAGCCCCACAAGATGCGAATATTTACGGAGGATTTTAACGCAAATGCTATGAAATGTCCCCATCCAATACATGTCCTCAACCCTAGAACCTATGATCTTGCCAATGCGTTCTTTCATTTCTAATGCCGCTTTATTGGTAAAAGTAACCGCAAGGATTTGACTAGGATAGGCTCTACCCATCGCTAAAAGATGAGAAATTCGAGTTGTTAGAACCCGGGTTTTTCCTGTTCCAGCCCCTGCAAGAACCAGCACAGCGCCCTCTAGCGTTTTGACAGCCTGAGTTTGCGGATCATTAAGCCCGTCTAAATAAGGCGGCGGCACGTCTTCTTGCGCTGCGGGAGCATCAGAGAAAACAGGAAGATTATCTAAATCAAATGGATCATTCATATTTTATATATAGCGAATTATTCTTTAAAAAAAAAGAGGTAATATTCTTCTTTTGTTCTTTTTTAGGTTTTTCGCTTATAATATTATTTTTTAGGGCGGCGAATACCGATGGAGCGACCCATTTCTCTAGGCTGTGGATATTGTTTATGACTTTCCAAACAGTTTCTTAGTTTTTCAGAGATAGGGGCAGAAAAACGTGTGGGGTGGCGGGTTTTCATATTAACATGTAAAGATATTTGTTCCATCGTGGCGGAAAGCTGGCAGGTTTCTTTATGGTATATTTTCATAAAATAATGGATGAATTTATTATCCATATCTAAAAACTGAAAATGCACATCTATAGGGTCATTCTCGCAAAGTTCATTTTGATATGTTACATGGTTTTCAAGGGCAAATACGGAAAGATTACTTTCTTGAACATATGCATGACCTAGGTCATTTTTTTCCAAAAATAAAGTCAAAGCTTGATCAAATAGAAGAACATAATAGGCCATATTCATATGACCATTAAAGTCAATCCATTCTTTTTTCACAAAAGTTTCTAGTAAAATAGGTCCAGAAAGTTGCTTGATTTTTTGTAAATTTTGATCTTTAACCATGACAGCGAAGCCTTTATAATAGTACAATCATTCTTATGGGTGATTTTAGAGAACTTGTCATTAAAATTCAGGCTTTAAGTCAAAAGTTAAAGATTATATTTTAATATCATGAAAATTAGAGTTATTGTTAAGAAAAAGAATATAGAATAATGTTAAAAAGAATATTATTCATCAAAGGAAGCTGTCGTTGAAAAAATCTGCCCTCATATCTTTGGTTTTTGTTGTTGCTCTAATAGGAGCCATTTTAGCTGCTCCTTTATATTTGGACGTTAATCAATATAAAGAAGAGATAGAAGAAACCGCATCTGAGATGATCGGACGTAAAGTTATTATTGGCGGAAAAATCTCGGTTTCATTTTTCCCCAAGACCTCTCTTTGGGTTGAGGATGTCAGAGTGGAAAATATAAAGGGCGGTAAGGCTAAAAATCTTTTAACTCTTAAATCGCTTGACATTAAAACAGGTTTTTTTGCTCTTTTAAAAGGGGATATTGAAGCGGAAAAAATTACTCTTATTGCGCCTGTTTTTCATTTAGAAAAATTAAAAAATGGTTTTGTTAATTGGAAGTTTAAAACTTCCGATACATCTGAAGATAAGGGATCTAGAAAAATTTCAATTGATAAGTTTGAACTTGCAGGGGGGGTATTTTCTTTTACAGATTTATCTCTTGGCACGTCTCAGGTTTTATCAGCCGTTAATGCAAAAATTTCTATGAAAAGTTTAGAGGGGCCTTTTGACGTAAATGGCAGTGCAAAATATCAAAAATTACCTGTAAAAATTACCTTATCCATGGGCAGGATCAAAAAAGATAAAAATACAGTAATTGACATTAAAGTTGAATTATTCAAGGAGAAAATAAAAGCTGAATACCAAGGCATTTTCAGTCAAATAAAGGATAGCCGAAAAACGAGGGGACATTTAAAAATAAAAGTAAATAGTTTGAAGGATATTCAAAGAGCTTTAAATATTTTGAAAAATGATTTTACTTGGCCCTATTTGCCAGCGCTAGCTTATCAGCAAGATATTTTAGCTCAAATGGAATTATCTACTGTTTCTAATGATATAAAAATTTCTGATATGAAATTTAAAGTAGGAAAAACAAAAGGAACAGCAAGCTTTGATATTATACAATCTAAGGGATTTAAAGATATTAAAGCAGATGTGAAAATCACACATCTTTATTTAGATCCTTTTATCCATTTGCAGAAAACCGAAAAAAGTAAAAAAGATAAAGAAGAAACTCATGTAGATAATGTTAAAGATGATTTGAATTTAACAGGAATAAAGGGGGCGTTAAATTTAGAGATTAATAATCTTAATTTCAATAAATCAGCGGCTCATAATATTGCTATTAAAGCGGGGCTAAAAAATAAAGTTTTTAATCTTTCTAAATTATCTGGAATGCTGCCGGGAAATTCAGCTCTTTTTTTAAAAGGGCGGTATGATTCTTCTGCAAATAAAAATAATTTTATAGGGCAGACAACTCTTAAATCAGCTAGGCTGCGGC
>JADGEY010000430.1 GCA_016744185.1 Emcibacteraceae bacterium
TAACTCTTGTCTGAAATAGTATTAGTATTAATGTTAGTATTAATGTAAGTGGTGGTGGTAGTGGTGATGATGATAATGATGATGGTGATGATGAAGATGATAAAGATTATGGTGATGATGATGATGATGATGATGATAATGATGAAGGTGATGATGATAATCATGATGATGATGATTATGATGATTATGATGATGATGATAATGATTGTGATGATAATGATGATGATGACGATGACAAAGATTATGGTGATGTTGATGATGATGATGATGATGATGATAATGATGATGATCATGAACCAAACCTGACTAATTTGAAATCCCATGCCTAGATAACCATCAAAGTTTGTTGAACGATAAATGATATTAATTCTATCAATTAGTCCAATCTGTGAAGATGTGAAGATGTGAAGGAGGGAGGAGTAATGGAATACTAGTAATTTATCTGGGAAAAGAAGTGAAGAAAGCTATATTGCTTGATATTTAAAACATTTATATATATTTAGATAAAATTTTAATTTGTATGTCTTTGTTCACATACACACACATACACACAAGCATACACACACACACACACATACATACACACAAGCATACAATCACACACAATCACACACATACACAATCACACACATACACACACACATACACAT
>JADGEY010000435.1 GCA_016744185.1 Emcibacteraceae bacterium
ACACACACACACACACACACACACACACACACACACACACACACACACACACACACACACACACACACACACACCTGTGATAAAGAAGTTCATTTCTGTGTAGGTAATCTTTACAGAGTTGATAGCTTCACATTTGTAGAATCCACTTTCAATAGCCAATACCCAAATGTCCGTTTGCGTTGCCATTTCAATGGGTGTGTTCTGTAAAGAAAAAAAGCACAAGGCACATACATTAGCTATAGCTTGATTACACAATATTGGTGAATTTCAAGTGAATTTAGCAATCAGAGTTAAAAGATTGCAAAATCATGGTTGCAGCATGTATAAAGCTTTGTTAAACCCTTTTAATGTTTTTCTTTTTCGATATTATATTGTCTACTTTCCATCAAATATATTTACGATTTTATTATATACCACTGTATTTGTAAGCAATACATTATATATCAATATAATTGCAATATAACACATACACACACACACATACACACACACACACACACACACACACACACACACACACGCACACACACACACACACACACGAACACACACACACACACACACACACACACACACACACACACACATATTCCGTCCCGTGGGTTTGTAAACATCCATGTATACTCGCTTAGAGATTTTAACGCAA
>JADGEY010000436.1 GCA_016744185.1 Emcibacteraceae bacterium
ACTTAGACTACTCTTACATTTACCCCTCACATACTTACATACGTACATACGTAAGTACATACAAACTTGTCTTCCCTTCCACATTCCATGGCGACTATGCTCGCCTCATTATTGCCGTTATACCCGGCTTAAAGCCTAGGTATCCAGGCCGCTTCTGGCGGCCCAGGCACCTCCGAATCCAGGTACTTTCCACGCTAGCAGTGCAAGAAAGCACAGCTGTAAACAAGATACAGCCTACGTATTAATCAGGCTTATTAGTGTTGTCCATACGGAGTTCGTGGGTTATAGCATCGACCCTATGACCTTAACCCCGCTTGACCTCTATGAACCCTATTCAAGGAAATAACCCTCTTGATCTCGTATCGTAACAAACTGTAACAATTAGCCATACGTTATTAAAATAGGGAATACTTTTACATTTACATAAGTTATTCACAATCCGGTAGAGTTGTATTCTTGCTGCCTCGAGAGTGTTGCATAATATACAGCATAACCATTGTGGATTATGCAACAATGTGTATGTGTGCGTGTGTGTGTGCGTGTGTGTGCGTGCGTGTGTGTTTGTGTATGTGTGTGTGTGTGTGTGTGTGTGTGTGTGTGTGTGTGTGTGTGTGTGTGTGTGTGTGTGTGTGTGTGTGTGTGTGT
>JADGEY010000438.1 GCA_016744185.1 Emcibacteraceae bacterium
AGCTTACATAGCCTTAAAGCTACTTACTTAATGAACAGGTTTCACATGTTTTATCACCAAAATAAGATTCAGCGTGATAAACTCTCATATATGATTGATAGTTATTTGAAAATAATATAATGATGTTTTCGCATACCACCCTTATGATATGTCTGCTTATAATATTATTTGTTATTAATCATATACAGAATATTACAATACCCAACCAGAATAATAATTAAATATGATTATTACGATATGAAATATTGATACATATAATATATTACCATTAATTGGATAGATGATTTTTATTCAACTAACGATTGGTCATAATGCCTTCTACATCCTATCTGCATACATATATAGTATATACAAAACACCCAACATATAATTAACATCGCCACTATAAATATTGTCTTTTGTTTATTTTGATCCGATTGCTCATTATCTGATGGAATGCCATCTAGATCAAACTTGACACTAGATCCTATTTCTGTAACTTGATTTTTATGTAAATTTGTGTTATATATACATTCATTCAGTAAATAAGAATAAATATTATTTGATATAAATAAAAATCAAACCTATGATTACACACACACACACACACACACACACACACACACACACACACACACACACACACACACACACACACACACACA
>JADGEY010000439.1 GCA_016744185.1 Emcibacteraceae bacterium
TGCTCATGTGAGTATATATGGATGTGTAAATATCTAAATGCATGTAACTGTTGTGTGTGTGTGTGTGTGTGTGTGTGTTCAGCTATAGGTTTACAGAGATGCACTACAGCCAACACTATCAATGTGTTAATAGTTGAGACTGTACTATTACATTGCAGCTATTATTTGAGTGTTAATTATGTAATTAAGTCATTGATTATTACTAATCAATTTCTACATTGCATTTAATAGGAATTACAATTTCATTTTAATTTAATTTATCAAAATTTACACTCAATTACTAGAATTACGCAATATTGATTGTGTCTATTTTTATTATGTAATAATAATAATTATTATACACATGCTTCTATAAGAAAGGGTTTTATCAAAATAATTTTTTTTAAAAAAAGGTGTCAAATTCTATAAATTATATCATATCAGTTCTTTGCCTAGATTAGTATCCTTCTATATATTCTTGTCAGGTGCACTATCAATCTTTCATTTACGGCCTCAGTGAAAACTAACTACACCAAACATACGGCCACCCGATGCCATACACTGCAACAATACCTGATACATACCACTCACACACACACACACACACACACACACACACACACACACACACACACACACACACACACACACACACACACACAC
>JADGEY010000043.1 GCA_016744185.1 Emcibacteraceae bacterium
ATATAAAATAAATGAGTTATAATAGAGTACTGTTTCTTTGAATTATTTATTTTAAGTACGGGATGCAGTGGTCATAGTTTCCTTTTTCACATCGTTTATGACAAGATAATAAAAGCGGCAAAAACCGCTTTTATTATTTCTTTAATTACGCTTCTTGAATTAATTTCCAAGTCACTGCTTCGTTTCTATATGGCGGAAAAGTGTTTCCTTTTGCTATCGGTGCTGTCGTAGTCACTCTTGCGACTACTTCATAAATACCAGATATTTTACACTTTTGGCCAGTACGGCCTGTTACATTATTCATTTTAGTTCCATTCTTTGTTGATAATAAAGATAAAACAACCTAGAATGACAATAGCAATCGTAGCAGTCTAGGCTGTTCGGTTTAGCCCTGATACATATTACTAGTATGTATCAGGGCTTTTAATATATAGAAGGATTGGGTTTACAAGTCAAGCTATAAATCTATTATTTTTGCATGCACTATAACCCGTGCTTATTATAAACATAATAAGAAGCTAGTTTTCCCCTAGCAAACCTATATATTTCTTTTTAAACGTCATCAACGACCGCACGCCAAACCTAGTATCTTTTTCAGATCTATCATGTTTCCGAATCGCTATTGCACCTGTTGCACGATCAACGCTAATATAATATCCCTCTATAATTATTCCTTTTTTATTTTCTAACATCACATATTCATTTTTATAAAGGTCAAATTGATGGCTGTAAGTTTCATCAATGATCGGCCAATCTTCTTCTTTTTGGTGTGCTTTAATAACTCGGTTAGGCTCTGTGCCGCTCATTATATCTTTTATATAAACGGGGCAAAGATAGAATTTTTCAGCTTTTTTATAGACCTTAACATAGGCCATATCACCGTTTGAAGCGATGCCGCCCCTGACTTTAAATCCACTTTTATCATTTGTGACAAGGCGAACGCCGTGAATAATTGGGCCATTATTAGGACTAGTAGGAGTATCATCTTTATGAGGCATATGAATGGGCGCAGCGAAGGCTTTATCTGCTTTGCCATCGAACTGATCTAGCCTTGCTTTTAAAAGATAATATAACGCTTTATTACGCCCCGTAGCAGCGCCATCAACGAGCTTTACACCAACGATACTCCCTAAGCTATTAAGACTCAAAGAGGATAGTCCTACCCGCTTTACAGCATATTCTACGCCGTCTTCATCTGTACGTAGGCTCTTGATTGTATCTTGATGAATCTGACCTGTCAGCTTGCGGCTGACCTGCCTTGTAACAAATATCTTTTTAATCGCTTCTAAGGCATCATCTCTAAAGCCTTCCCAAGGTTTTGGTGCGTAGCTATCGGGATTATCTGGGCGGTTCGAGCGCACAGTTTTATGCCATTCAGAGACCCTTTGTACAGCGGACTGCTGGGACGCTGCTATAATCAGCGCATCTAGGGCATGATGGCGGTCATTTTCTGCTCTATCTTTTAGCCCAAGACCCCAAATATGGCGTAACTTGCTGGTTAAAGCCCCATTTCTGGTGCGAATAAAGACTCTATTATCATCATGAGGACTTTGCAGGTGAGCGTCCATATGGTTCTTTAAAAGCCTTGGAATATAACGGTTGTCATTTAAATGGCGTGATTTCCATTCATTCTGTTTTTCTTCATCAAAATCTTGCATTAACAGGCGTTTTGCTTTGTCTGGATTTCTTATTTTCTTCGCAAAGGCTTCAAGTCCGTTTAAATTACGTCCTTTTGATTCAAAAAATTCTATGGGAGTTTTATTGCCTTTTTCACGGTTTTCATCTGTCGTGCAAAGTACTTTATTAAACCAGCTATCATCAAAAGAGCGGGCATAGGGCAGGATATGGTCTATTTCTGTCGCTAGGCTATCGGCTAATGTTTCTGGCTCAATATAAAGCCCGCTATAGGCGCAGTGACATTCTTGTTCTTTCCATAATTTATATTTTGCAAAATCCCTTCCCGAAGGAGTGCGTCCAAAAATCTCTGCTGCATGTTCTTTTAGGCTTTGATTATTTGCACGGTTTTTTTGGTTATCCCGTTCAATTTGCTTTCGGTCTTTGTAGCTTTTTCCCACTTCACGGGATAATTCAATATGAAAATGATCAGGCATTCCATGTTTTTTAATTAAAGCATTAACCACTTTTCGTGTTTGGCTTAACGCCCTAAGAACAAGAGGGTTTCTAACATCTGCATCAAATTCAGGGGTAAAGGGGGGCAGTTTTAAAAGATCCCCATCTTGGTATGACCAATGATTGTACCCAGCGGCTTCTACCGCATCTGAATAGAGCATTCCTTGTTCTAGGTGCGGCAAAATTTTCTTGATCGCTTTTAATGATAAGCTTCCCGTACCTGATAGTTTTAAGGGCATAAGAACTTCTAATTGTTCTTTACTGATAGGAAGAGAACTGGCTGCTTTAAAGATAATCTGACGGTCATCATTAAAAGCTAAAACAGTGATTAATTCATCTAAAACAGCAGTATTTGACATAAAATTATCGAGATCAATTTTTGACGGCATTATTTTTTCTAAAGCCTTTTTAATCAGATAATATCCCTCCATCTTAATCAGAGCAGTTTTTTCTGCTGCATCAACAATTTTCTTCCATGAATTATCATCGCCTTTGATTTTTCGGTAAGATGCTAAATTGAAAGTGCTGCCTTCGCTCACTTTAAGAGCTTTTCGGGCAGTTTTAAAACTTACCGCTTTTTGGCTATGTGCCTTTTCAATAAGCAGGCGTTTTTCATCTAAATTAAGCTTACGCCCCTTGCCGTTCGTCACAATAGAGAGAGTGTTTAATCTTTCCCAGCATGTGCGAAGCTCATTACTATAAGCCATTTTTGCAGATCGTTTAAGTTCCTCCTCAAATTCGCACTGCCCCACAAGTTCAAGGCTGGATTTTAAAGGTCGCTGACTGAATGCCTTTTGAATAAAATCATCTCTCAGCTCATCGCTCGCAAGCGGATTGCCAAATTCCTGCTGGCGGCGAAAAATTACTGTAATTTCATCAACATGAAGATCACGGGTGACCGTATGGTTATATTTACTAGGGTTATTGCGTTTTTTAGAGAGGCTCGCAAGATATGCTCCGATCGTCTCTTTACCTGATTTTTGCAAAGCCCCTCGTAAAATAGCGGCTTCTTTCAGCATTGCCCCCGCTTCGCTATCATCGGCTGAATCTGATTTTCGGGTTGATTTAAAGCCCCGCCTTTTATTGATATGAGCTAAAATCTGGGCAAATTCGGTGGGCGTTATCAGCCGCTCTAACGCTTCTGCTCGTAATTGCCAAACATCAGGTGACATAACCGTCCCTGTTTTTACGCCAGAGACAGGCTTTACAATATCTTTACTGGAAAAACCATGAACGGTTAAAAGATGCGAAATTAATTTTTTTCGGCGGCTTTTACGGTCTTGAGAGCGTCTTGCCAGCCTTTTTTCTCTTCTCGGCAGAGCCAGAGACGCACCATCTTTGCTATTTTCAGCGGCTTCAAAAATGCGAGCCCCCAGATCAATAATTTTACCATTATTTGTATCAATAACTGCCCAGCCAACAGAAGCAATACCTGTATCAATTCCAATTATTTTAACCATTTTTATCCCCTTTTTTAAATATACTCTCTTAATGACATTTAGATATTATATTATTCATTACTTTTTATATCTACTGCAAGTAGTTTTATTTTTTTCTTGCATCTTACGCTATAGGATGCTTTAATAATATCACAATAATTGGTGTGAAAAGCGTTGTTGTGATAAAAAGTTTAAAATCCTTAATTGGAAACTTTGTAAAGCACTAACCCCATTCGTCTTAAGGCGGGTGGGGTTAACTTTTTTTATCTTACTTTACAAGTCTTGCAAAATTTGAAGGCCTTGCTAAAACATCTTTTAAGGGATTTTTTATGAGACTGAATATCTTTCCATGGCAGACAGGTTACAGCTCCACGCCCAAAGCCTAACTTTTCGTCATTCATCAAGCGAAAAAAAGAGCATTCACAGCCCCCATGCCTTTTTAAATGATTTCGTGCCTTTCTAAATGATTTAAGATTTCCTGAATTTTATATTAAGATTGAAAGTTATAAGATATATTTATATTATAATAAAACCGTCAATAAATAGAATATTATTTAGGTTGTTATGGATATATATCTTACTGTAAAAACAGTACATATTATAAGCTCTACAATATTATTTGGCACAGGAATAGGGATTGCCTTTTTTATGTTCTGTACTTATTTTACAGCTGATGTTCATGAAAAACTTTATGCTGCACGCCGTACTGTTATCGCAGATTATATCTTTACTTTGCCAGCGGTTCTTATTCAGCCTATTATGGGGGCTTGGCTCGTCTTAGAGGGCGGATATGAATGGACAGACCTTTGGCTCGTCATTACCTATATAATTTATATTATAGCAGGAATATGCTGGCTGCCTGTGGTTTGGATACAAATTGAATTAAAGAATATGGTCATGGATAGCGTGAAAAATACTCGTCCTTTACCTAAAAGATATTATCTTCTTTTTTAAGTTTGGTTTTTGCTTGGCTGGCCTGCCTTTATTGGATTAATAGCGGTTTTCTTTTTAATGGTAATGAAACCCTTTTAAACAACAGTTTTATATAGAGGAAATGAGCATGAGAGAACTTCATAAATTTAATAATCAAAATTCAAAAACAGAGCCGATATTTAAATCTATTTTTGGACAAGGTTGGGAATCATTGCCGCCTATTATGAAAAAGCATTATGCTAATCGCCCTTACTGTAATGATATAACAGAGGTAGAGGGCGTTTTAGATGTAAGCTGTAGAGGAGTAATTAAATGGCTCTCCCCTTTATTTTGGCTGCTCAAAGGCATTCCGCCCTGCAATGAAAAAAATATCCCTGTAACGGTAAGATTTGAGAGCTGCAAGGATTCTAACGCCTTTATTTTCAACCGAATATTTCATTTTAAAAACCGTAAAGCCTATCATTTTAAATCTCAAATGGTGCAAATTAAAGATAATGAAGTTATTGAAATAATGTCTTTTGGCTTAGGCTGGCGCATGAATTATTGCTGGGAAGATAATCAAGTAAAATTAAAACATAAGGGCTATATTTTATATTTATTTGGCTATTTTATTCCTCTTCCTCTGACGATATTTATAGGGGCGGCAAATGCCTGTGAGATACCAATTGATAATGAAAATTTTAAGATACAGGTAAGCATTACGCATGGTTGGAGGGGAAAAATCTATCAATATAAAGGAAAATTTAAGGTTACTAAAACACCATGATTAAACGAATACTTATCTTATTGGCGGATATGGGAATTTTGGAAGTTTTATCTCTAAAACTTTAGCGCAGGATAAAAATATCCAGATCATTGTTGCGGGACGTTCCCTTAAAAAATCACAAGATTTTATCCATAGATTAAAAAGCGTGAATGAAGCAGCGGCTTTAGCGATTGATATTAACAATGGGTTTTTAGAATCTTTGCAGAAAATTAAAGTAGATATTGTTATTCACACCTCTGGGCCTTTTCAGGCGCAGGATTATACGGTTGCTAAAGCTTGCATTATACAGGGCTGTCATTATATTGATTTGGCAGATGGGCGCAGCTTTGTAGAAAATATCACGAGCTTAGATAGGCTTGCAAAAAAACAAGATGTTTTAATCATTAGCGGAGCAAGCACAGTGCCGTGCTTAACCTCATCATTGATTAATCATTATCAAAAAGATTTTAGCAAAATTACCAGTCTTGATTACGGCATAACAACCGCCCAAAAAACCGCCCGAGGGCTTGCAACAACAGCAGCAATTTTAGGCTATACAGGAAAAAAATTTACGACATTAGTTGACGGTAAACCCCGTAAAATTTATGGCTGGCAAGATTTATATACATATAAATTCAAGAATTTAGGAAGGCGGCTTTTAGGGAATTGTGATGTGCCTGATTTAGCATTATTTCCAAAATATTATCCCGATCTTAAAAATATTCGCTTTTCAGCAGGATTAGAAATTCCTTTTATTCATATTATTTTATGGCTCTTATCATGGTTGGTGCGGCTGAAGTTAATTAAAAGCTTAGAAAAATATGCCCCTTTGTTGTTGCGGCTTTCATTCTTATTTGATTGGCTCGGGACTTCTAATAGTGCCTTTTATATGAAACTTAGGGGCAAGAGCAAAAAGGGTCAGGATAAAACTATTACATTTGAACTTACAGCTTGTTCAGGAGACGGCCCTTATATTCCTTCTATACCCGTTATTTTATTGGCTAGAAAGCTTGCCAATATAGAAATTAGCACAAGAGGAGCGATGTCTTCTATTGGTCTGATTACCCGAGATGAATATCTTTTAGCTTTAAAAGACATGGATATTTCATGGAGCGAAGAATAAATTATCCAGCCTTGACCATGGGTCTTTTTTTCGTCAAAATATGAGATTAAAGATAAGAATAAAATAGGGACTTAAAAACCAATGGTAATTTTTAAACAAGAAGGCTTTAAACAAGCTTTTTATACCTACACCCGACCGAAAATGTTAGTAACTTTTTTTCTGGGGGTCTCGGGCGGGTTTCCTTTGACTTTAATCCTTTCAACGTTGTTCTTTTGGCTTAGAGAAGTGGAGGTTGACCGTACTACAATTGGGCTGCTTTCCGCATCAACGCTGCCTTTTGCGTTAAAGTTTCTTTGGGCCCCTCTTTTAAATAGTGCCAAAATCCCGCTGCTTTATAAAATGTTTGGTAGGAGGCGGTCTTGGCTGCTTGTTATCGCAATTGGGCTGGTTGGGGCGATTTTTGCTATTGCTAATATTGACCCGTTAGAGAATATTGGGCTTTTTGCGGCGGTGACGGTTTTGATTGGGTTTATGGGGGCAAGCCAAGATATTATTATTGATGCTTACCGCTTAGAGATTTTAGAAGATCATGAAATTCCAGCAGGCTCTGTGGTT
This sequence comes from Emcibacteraceae bacterium, assembly GCA_016744185.1. Classification (GTDB taxonomy): domain Bacteria; phylum Pseudomonadota; class Alphaproteobacteria; order Sphingomonadales; family Emcibacteraceae; genus Pseudemcibacter. Next base: position 6,926 of record JADGEY010000043.1, read on the forward strand.
ATCCAGTTTGGCTACCGCGCTGGGTATGTGTTCGCAGGGGTCGGGGCGTTGATTTTTGCTGACCTATGGGGCTGGCAGGTTACCTATATGCTGATGTCTTTTGTTGTTCTTTTTGGGCTTGTATCTGTTTTTTTATATGGTGAACCTACCGAACCTGAAACCACATTAATGCGAGAAGAAGAACGCAAAATTAATCAGTGGGCAGAAGAAAAAGGCTATAAAAAAGGCGTTAGAAAAAACCTTGTCACGGGGCTTTATTTAAATGTTATTATGCCATTTAAAGAATTTGCAATGCGTAAAGGCTGGGTTTGGATTTTACTCTTTCTTGTTTTTTTAAAAGTAGGGGACGCTATTGCGGGGGTGATGACCACACCGCTTATTGTAGAGCTGGGCTTTAGTAAAATGGAATCCGCATTTGCTAATAAAACTGTTGGACTAATCACAATGCTAATCGGGACTTTCCTTGGCGGAATGCTGCTAAATCTTGTAGGAACGTACCGAGGGCTTATGATTTCAGGCATTTTTATGATGGTAACAAATCTCAATTTTATCCTGCTTTACCATGGGGGGCATAATATCTACATGCTCAGCTATGTCATTGGGTTCGAAAATCTTGCAACGGGGATTGGGGCTGGGGTTCTTGTTGCCTATATGTCGGGGCTTTGCAATATTGGCTACACAGCGAGCCAATATGCTCTGCTTTCAGCCTTAACATCTGCGGCAAGGGGGACGCTTGGGATTTCTTCTGGTGCGCTTGTGGATTCTATGGGCTGGGATTTGTTTTTTATCTTTACCGCTGTTATTGCGCTGCCTGCGTTATTTATTCTTGTTCAGCTTAAAAAATCTGGCGGCATTAGCGATAATCTACGGGATCATTCCCATGATTAAATTATATCTTTTGAGCGATTAAATAAACAATCCAGCCAAAGGGCATAGAACGCCTAACCAATTTAAAACCATTTCGTTCAAGCAAGAACATGATGTTTTTTGATCGAAGGATATTAATTTGTCCTGTAAGCGGTGGTGCTTTAAAAAAGATGCCTTCTACAGGAACGGATAAGATGAGAAATCCGCCCCTCTCTAGGCTCGCATAACGGGCTTTAAAAAAACTATTGATGTCTTTTTGAAAGGGCAGCATAAAATCCGATGTGATAAGCTTTAAATTTGTTAAACCAATGTCATATGATGGCTCTAAATTCTCCTGAATAGTAGTTTCATAATGACTTTCAACATTCTGAATATATTTAGAAAAAAACTTGGGCGGCGTTACTTTAATATCATGGCTCGCTCTGCCTTCCTTTAAAGGCTCATCTAATGATTTAAAATAGCAATAAGGGCAGATATTCACGGCTTCTGGTGCAAAATACTGCATAGTGCCGCCGCAAATAGGGCAGGCTTTTAAGGTTTGTGCGGTTAAATTTTTCGCTTTTAAATCGGGCGTTTTTAAATTTTTTGCTTTTAAATCATTCTTTTTTAAATTTCTCACGGGCTTTCTAATATTTTACAGGTTTTTGAAAAAGTCATTTCCCTTATCATCGACAACGATAAAAGCAGGGAAGTCCTTTACTTCAATTTTCCAGACAGCTTCCATGCCAAAATCTTCGAAATCATGAACTTCTACTTTTGTAATATTATTAAGAGCCAGAATAGCTGCGGGCCCGCCGATCGAGCCTAAATAAAATCCGCCGTGCTGTTTGCATGAATCGGTTACTTGCTTGCTTCTATTACCTTTGGCGAGCATAATCATACTGCCGCCATGGCTTTGAAATTCTTCTACGTAGCTATCCATTCGCCCTGCCGTTGTGGGGCCAAATGAGCCAGAGGCAAAACCTTCTGGCGTTTTTGCAGGACCCGCATAATAGACGATATGATCTTTCATATAGCTTGGCATTTCTTTGCCCTCTTCAAGGTTTTTTAAAATCGCAGCATGGGCAAGATCACGGGCAACAATGATTGTACCGCTTAATGCAAGGCGTGTTTTAATCGGATAGGCAGACAGCTCTTTACATATTTCATTCATGGGGCGGTTAAGATTTATGTTCACCACAGTGCTTGAAATAAGATCTTGGTTAATATCGGGCAGGTATTTTGCAGGGTCTCTTTCCAACTCTTCTATAAAAATACCCTCCGCCGTTATTTTAGCTTTGCACTGGCGGTCGGCAGAGCAAGAAACGCCAATACCAATAGGTACGGAAGCACCATGGCGAGGCAGGCGTAAAACCCGCACATCATGGCAAAAATATTTACCGCCAAACTGCGCTCCAATACCAAAATTTTGCGTCATTTTTAGGATTTTTTCTTCTATTTCAGGGCATCTAATCGCTTGCCCATAATCGCTTCCTGTTGTCGGAAGATTATCCAGATATTTAGTCGATGCCATTTTGACAGCTTTAAGATTCATTTCAGCAGAAAGCCCGCCAATAACAATGGATAAATGGTACGGCGGACAAGCCGAAGTCCCAAGGGTGCGGATTTTTTCATCAAGAAATTCCAGTAGCTTATCTTCCCGTAAAAGAGCAGGCGTTTGCTGATAAAGGAACGTTTTATTAGCAGAGCCACCGCCTTTAGCCATGAATAAAAAATGATATTCATTGCCCGAGGTCGCATAAAGATCAAGCTGGGCAGGGCCATTTGTTTTGGTGTTTTTTTCTTCAAACATTTTAACAGGAGCAAGCTGAGAATAGCGCAGATTAGTCTCAAGATAAGTTTTCATAATGCCCTGCGTTAGATGATCACCGTCATCGCCTTCTGTCCAAACATATTGACCTTTTTTGCCCATGATGATTGCCGTGCCAGTATCTTGGCAGCTTGGCAGGGTCATTCCAGCAGCTATATTTGCATTTTTAAGAAGCTCTGTTGCAACAAACTTATCATTTTCAGAAGCCTCATCATCTTGTAAAATATAGGCCAGCTGTTCTAAATGTTTAGAGCGTAAAAGATGAGCAATATCCTTCATCGCTTCCGCACTTAAAAGCTTTAGCCCTTCTGGCTCGATTTTTAAGATATCTTTACCACCTGCCTTAAGAATGCTGACATAATCAGAAGTAATCTTACGGTAAGCTGTTGTCTGGTCTTTGCTTTGGGCAAACATATCCACATAATTTGTGACAGGCATGATCATGCACCTTTGTGTAATTTCGGTCTATATCTCTTTTAGCTAAAAGTAGTTAAAAAACCAAGAAAATTTAACTTTAAGTAAGCCAGAGAATGGTCAAGCTTAAGCCCTATTCTTTAATAAGATATAAAGCACGCCACTGGGCAAGGGCATATGATTTCTTTAAAATCCAGCCTTTTTCTTTATAGGATTTTAGAACGTCCCGTTCTTGAACGTCAAGAAGTCCAGATAAAATAAGATGCCCATTATCCTTTAAATGATCTGTAATATCCCCTGCGAGCATTTGCAAAGGTTTTGCAAGAATATTAGCTGTGATCACATCAAAGGGGGCTTTACCGCTAAGATTAGAATCCTGAAAACCATCACTTGCGAGCGCAGTTAATGCGCCATTTTTTGCAAGCTCTGAAAGAGGAATATTATTTGCCACAGCATTTTGGAGTGTTGTTTGAACGGCGATGGGGTCAATATCACTTGCGATAATCACCGCTTCTGACCATATTTTAGCCATGGCAATGGCAAGAACGCCAGAGCCGCACCCTAGATCAAGAACTGCCGCAGGAGTGATGATATTCTCCAAATCCCCTATAGCTTTAAGGCAGCCATAGGTTGTTTCATGCTGCCCTGTGCCAAAAGCTTGCCCCGCTTCCATAAGGATATTTATGCGATCATTTTGGCATTTATCTGCATCATGGCTGCCATAAAGAAAAAACCGCCCCGTATCGACGGGGACAAGAAGTTTTTGGGACGCGCTTACCCAATCTTGGTCTTTAATTTGCGTTAATGTAATCTCCGCTGAGTTTTCTCCGAAAACAATAGCCATCTCATTAAGAGAAATACAAAGTTTTTCCATATCAGGTTTTTGGTTGAAAAAACCATGTAAAAGCCGCATCTCATCGCCTTCTATGATTTCAAAGTTAGAGGTTGTTGGAAAATCACCGTCTTTGCCTGATGCAAAAATGATCTCTTCTAAAGCAGGAATGATTTTACTGGAAACAGTCATTTCTATTCGCCAGATGGCTAGGTTTTGCGGCATAAGCTGTCCTTTTAATTTAAGTTGTTTATGACCTTAACGAACTGAAAAAGCAATAAAAAGCGATGAAATATAGAAAGCCTGCGATAAGACGCTCTATAGGCTATTGTGTGAGGGAACAGGTAAGAGTTATAGTAAGGAAGAAAATATTTTGGAAAGTAAGGATGAAGTTATGACGACAAATAAAAAAAATTTAATAGCGGTTTTAGGTGTTTTAATCCTTGGAGCCTGCAGCCAAGCATCCGCTGGTATGGATTATATTACTAAATCATATGAATTAACGAAATTTAATAAAATTACCAATATGACATCCATTGATATTGATGTGCGGGTTGGTGAGGGGCAATCCGTTTCGGTCAAAGCAGATAAAAAATATTTAGAACATCTGATTATTGAAGTTAAAAATAACACATTAATTGTTAAAAAGAATAAAAGTAACTCTAAGTCTTGGGGCAGCTGGGGACGCAATAAAAATAAAATCACAGTAACTGTAGAAGAGTTAAATTCGATTAAAATTAAAGGCTCATCCGATATTAAAGCTCATAATATCAAAGCAGATGAAATGGACGTTCAAATTTTTGGCAGCGGCGATGTTGAGATTGATGGGACATGTAAAGATTTAGATATTTCTATCAAAGGATCAGGTGATGTTAAGGCAAAAGATTTTAGCTGTAAAAATGTAATTATTGGCGTTCGGGGCAGCGGTGATGTGGCGTTAACAGGAAAATGTTCAGATTTAAAAGTTGATGTTCGGGGCAGCGGTGATGTTAATGCTCGCCGTTACAAATGCTCTACCGTTGCGGTCTCTATACGGGGCAGCGGCGACGTAACAGCCTATGCATCGCAGGCGGTACAGGTTGATTTGAAAGGTTCTGGAGATGTTTCTATATATGGAAGCCCTAAAAAAACCCATAAAGATAAAAAAGGCTCTGGTGATATTTCAATCCATTAAAATTTTAAAACAGATGAAAAACCGCAAAAAAACGGTAAAAAATTTCACAGTAAAAAATTTCACAGGGCTTGCGCTCTGTAACGTGAAAAAATATAATGACTGTAATATGTAAGGAAATTAAAAATGAAAACAAAATATAAATTCATCACTGCAATAGCGGCTTCATTGATCGCTCTGACAAGCTTTAATTTTGCTCTTGCACATGATGATTATGAGGAAAAAAGAAAGCATAGTTCTTTTGAGACAATTGTTGTTAAAGGGGCAATTTCCCTTAAACTTACCGAAGGAAATAGCTATTCTATTTTGCTTGTTGGTGATAAAAAAGATGTGAAGGAATTGACAACAGAAGTTAAAGATAACATGATTATTTTTGCCAATAAAAAGAATAATTGGTCAGTTGGAAATAATCATAATAATAGCGTTGAGGTTATTATGACAATGCCAAAATTTTCAGGTCTTATTGTTAAAGGGGCGATTGATGCTCATATTTCAAGTTTAAGCGATAATGATATCACAATTAACTTAAAAGGCGCAGGAAATATCGAAATGTTTGGAACATGTAAATCTCTTGATATTGATATGAAGGGCGCAGGCAATATTGAAGCTCAAAAATTAAAATGTAACGATGTCCAAATTAACTTAAAGGGTGCGGGAAATATAGAGGCCTTTGCAAGCGTCTCTATTGATGCAGATATTAGCGGAATTGGTAATATTGATGTATATGGTAAACCTTCTAAATCAAAAATTGATTCGGGATTTTTAAGTAACATTGAGATTCATTAATCTAGCTCTCATTAAAAGGCTAAGGTTAAAAATAATAAATTACATCTAGCGCCAAAGACTAGATGAGTTGGAAGAATATTATGAGATTGAAGTTTAATTTTTTTAAATTGGCAATATTATGTTTTGCGCAGATTTTTATCTTTAATTCTGCGCAGGCTGGTAACTATACTAAAAAAACCTATAAGCTCCCTCATTTTACAAAAATTAAAATTGCAACCCGTTTAAACGTTGATATCATCAATGGTAAAGATGATTTTATTCTTGTTAAAACAAGTAAAGATCGCTTTAAGAACCTTATTTTAGAAGTGCGCAATAACACTTTAATCATCCGCAATAAAGTTAATAAAAAACGTCATGTTTTTTCTATCTTTGGATCGGATGATGAAGCTAAAGTCTATATCCATATTCCGCAAATTATCAGCGTTTCTATTAGTGGATCGGGCAATGTTCGAATTAAAGATATGAAAACTAGCGAAATGAACGTGCGTATTGAAGGCAGCGGAAAAGTCTTACTCACGGGGACATGCCGCACCCTTGATGTTATGATTTATGGTTCTGGTTTTTTTAAATCAGAAAATTTAAACTGTAAGAATATTGACTTCTCCATTACAGGGTCAGGGATTGCAAAGCTTGCGGGGAAATGTAAAAATTTAGATCTTTTAGTTAAAGGACATGTAGAATTTGAAGCCGATAGCCTCGAATGTGACAAGGCTGAAGTTTCTTTAAATGGAGCGGGCAATATTTCACTTCATGCCAATAGATCCGCTGATATAGACATGAATGGTTCAGGGGAAGTTATTATTTATGGAAATCCTCCTCGCTTTGGAAAAAGCATTAAAGGGGATGGCAACGTCATTATTGATTAGATAAAATTTAAGATGTATAAAGAATAATATCACAGATTTTTACATTAGGAATTTTACATGTCAGCAGTAATTGAAAGTTTTTTAAGTGGCTTTCCATTCTTTATTTTGCATTTTTCAATTACCCTTGCAATGTTTTTTATTGCGGTTTTTATTTATGAAAAAATAACCCCTTACAATGAAATGGAACTGGTTAAAAAAGGCAATATTTCCGCTGCTATTTCTTTTTCTGCGGGGATATTAGGGCTGGCTATTCCGCTTGCTTTTTGCCTTGCAAGCAGTGTTCATCATTGGGATATAATTATTTGGGGCGTGGTTGCTCTTATCGTACAGGTCATCGCATTTTATGGAGCAAATTTTATTTTAGATGATTTAAAAACCAGAATTGAAAATGATGAAATTGGCTCTGCAATTTTGCTGTTTTCAGGTAAAATATCCGTTGCCCTAATCAATGCTGCAGCAATTTTAGGATAAGATTATTCATGAATAAAAACGCATTATTCTGGCTGGTGTTTTTCATTATATTAATCCTTATCTCTAATGCTATAGATGACAGTGATTACGCTGTTGTTCCACCCCTTAAAAAGAAGCAGCTCCTTAAAAAAGGGCCGCCCACTTTACCCGCTTTAAAGCCAGAAGGTTATGGAGAGTTAAAAAAACCTAATTTTAATGATCCTATTATTTCAATTGATTCAGAAGCCAAGTCAGCTCATAGCATTTCGGTAGGAACAGCTTTTTCAATTCGGCAAGATGGCCTGTGGGTAACGGCAAAACATGTGACGCAAGACTGTGACAAGCTCGTTATTCTAATTGCTAAAACGAAAGGTTTTAGAGTAAGTAAAGTTATGCAGCACCCACAAGCAGATGTGAGCTTACTGCAAACTGCAAAAGGCGCAGAGGCTTTTAACTTTGGCAAGGACAGTTTGGAATATAATGATGAAGGATTTCATTTTGGCTACCCAAGGGGTAATCCTGGGGATGTTTATTCCCGTCTGATTGGACGGCGAAAAATCCATACAAAAGGAGCGAGAAAAAGCCGTGAAAATGTCCTTGTTTGGGCCGAAAAAATAAGAGTTCCTGATCATAACCTTTCTTTGGGCGGTATTAGCGGGGGACCGATTTTAAACCAAAATGGATATATAGTAGGGGTTCATATTGCAGGCTCGGTTCGCCGGGGAAGATCATATTCATCCCTGCCCTCTGCGGTAGAATACTTACTTAAAAAGGCTGATTTTCTCATTCCTGCTGTACCATCAGAAAATAAAGTTATAGAGAAACTTAATTCAAATGATTTTTCAAAAGCGGGTCAATTTTTAAGAAAAAGATTATCTGTTGCAAAAGTTGTTTGTATTGTTAAATAAAAAAGAGCATATGTTTAAATATGCTCTTTTTTAATATTTTTGCATTTATATTTTTGAGTATCTATTCTTTTACCTGGGGCTGAATTTCATTTTTTTCAAATAACTCAATAAGCTCACCGCTTGCAGCCATTTCACGAATAATATCACACCCTCCAACAAACTCTCCTTTTACATAAAGCTGTGGAATAGTTGGCCAATCAGAATATTCCTTAACGCCATCACGCAGAGCGGGATCGGACAGGACATCAAATGTTTCAAATTCCACATTATAGTAGCTCAAAACCTCAACAACAGCAGCGGAAAAACCACACTGAGGAAACATTGAATTGCCTTTCATATAAAGGACAATATCGCTATTTTTAATATCTTCTTCAATACGTTTAAATACGGGGTTAGTCATTTTTTTACCTCTGTCGTTTTTACCTATTCGGGCGTGGAAGTTTGAAGAGCAAGAGCATGAAGCTCACCGCCCATTTTACCTTTTAAAGATTTGTAAACAAGCTGATGTTGTTTTATTTTATTTAAACCTTCAAATTCTTTTGAAACAACAAGCGCGCTCCAATGATCGCCGTCCCCCACGGTGTCCGTTAATGTAACGATTGCATCAGGAATAGATTCTCTAATCATCGCTTCGATAACGCTTGCTTGCATAGCCATTTTAATAATTCTCATTCTTAATCTATATTATATATTTAGAGATAGGTTATTTAAAAAAAATGTCAATATGAAGATTAGTAAATTTTAAAAAGATTTATAAATCCGTGACCTCTTGGTTGTTTTTTTCTAAATGACGCTTCGATACTCTCTATTTCTCAAGATGACGCTTCGATACTCTGGCAATCCTAAGAACATTTGTTTTACCAGGAGTCCCAAAGGGCATTCCTGCCATAATAACAATTCTATCATTAAGCTTTGTAAAGCCATATTTAAAGGACACCGTACAAGCTTTATCAATCATATCTTGAAAATCCATCGCATCTTTTGTAAAGACGCAGTTTAAGCCCCATGCAAGGGTAAGCCGCCTTGCCGCTGATTTAGAGGGCGTTAAGACAAGCAGCGGAGAGCTAGGGCGAACTCTTGCCGCTCTAAATGCGGTAGAGCCAGATGTTGTATAGGTTACGATTGCTTTGGCTTCAATTGTTGAAGCAACTTGCTGAGCCGCTGCGCTAATCGCATCGGAGGTCGTAGCCTCTGGTTCTGGAATATCTTTATCAAGCGCCCGTCTGTAGCTTGGCTCACTTTCAATCTTTTTAGCAATACGGTCCATAACATTTACCGCTTCGGTAGGGTATTTCCCCATGGCAGATTCTCCAGATAGCATAATCGCATCTGCGCCATCAAAAACCGCATTTGCAACGTCCGATACTTCGGCGCGGGTCGGAACAGGGCTTGCAATCATTGATTCAAGCATCTGCGTTGCAACCACGACAGGAATCCCTGCTTTGCGGCAATGGCGGATAATTTTCTTTTGCTGGGCAGGGACATCTTCCATCGGAAGCTCGACCCCCATATCACCACGGGCAACCATTATAGCATCCGAAATTTCAACAATTTCATCAATAGCATAAACCGCAGAAGGTTTTTCGATTTTAGATAAAATTGCGGCACGTCCTTTAGTAAGATCTTTGGCTTCTTTTACATCTTTTGCACGCTGCACAAATGAAAGCCCAAGCCAGTCAACCCCAAGTTCAAGAACAAATTCAAGGTCAGCAAGGTCTTTTTTTGTTAAAGCGGCAAGAGGCAGAATAACATCGGGAACATTAACGCCTTTACGGTTCGATAAAACACCGCCAATAATGACTGTGGTTGTGATTTTATCAGGCGTAATTTTTGTGACTTTTACATTAAGTTTTCCATCATCAAGAAGAAGCCTTGCTCCGACCTCAAGGGCTTCAAAAATTTCTGGATGGGGCAGGCATACTCGTTTTTCATTACCAAGGGCATCATCCATATCAAAATTAAAGCTAGCGCCTTCTTCTAAAGTAATTTGATCATTTTCAAAAACGCCGACCCGCAGTTTTGGTCCTTGTAGATCTGCCAATATGCCTATGGGACGCTGGGTATCTTCTTCTACCTGTCTTATAATAGCATGCAGTTTCGCAACATCATCATGACTGCCATGGCTCATATTTAATCTAAATAAATCAGCACCAGCATCAGATAAAGCTCTTATTGTTTCAGCGGTACTGCTTGCAGGCCCTAAGGTGGCTATAATGCGAGTGCATCTTTCACGATGAATTTTCAAATTGAAATCTCCATAAGTCATCTAATGAAAACATTTTCATTTACAATCTCGTTGTATAATATGTTCTTTATCTATAGTGCAACTAAAATCATATAAAGTTAGTTAAACATCAGGGCAAAATCATTAATTGTTAACATTTTAGTAATTTTTCTCTAAAACTGTTGTCCATTGCGGCTTTTAGGCGT
>JADGEY010000440.1 GCA_016744185.1 Emcibacteraceae bacterium
CACACACACACACATACACACACACACACACACACACACACACATTCGTACACGATCATACACACACACATTCGTACACGATCATACATACATCTATACACTCGCATACTATCACACGCACACATTCGTACACGATCACACACACACATTCGCACACGATCACACACACACATTCGTACACGATCACACACACACACACACACACACACACACACACAAACACACCATCGTACACGATCATACACACACACACATTCGTACACGATCACACACACACACATTCGTACACGATCACACACACACACACACACACACACATTCGTACACGATCATACATACATCTATACACTCGCATACTATCACACGCACATCCACACATACACACTCGCACACGATCACACACACACATTCGTACACGATCATACATACATCTATACACTCGCATACTATCACACATACATCCACACATACGCACTCGCACACGATCACAAACACACACACATTCGTACACGATCACACACACACATTCGTACACGATCACACACACACACATTCGTACACGATCACACACACATACACACACATTCGTACACGATCACACACACACACACACACACACACACACACACACACACACACACAC
>JADGEY010000441.1 GCA_016744185.1 Emcibacteraceae bacterium
GTAGTATTAGGGAAGTGGCAAGTAACTATGCAGTCTTTAAGTTTATATAAGGTCGAATGGCACATAAGTTATGAAGAGTATAATTAATAGATTGAGAGTATATGTAAGTCAAATTTTAATTGAATTTCAGTTTTATGGCAGTTCAGTGAGAGAGAGTTTAAGGAGAGCCAATCGTGGATATCAGTAAGGCAATTATTAATAGTAGTAATGTCAGAGGATGGATCAGTAATTTTTAATTGTATTTGTATATCATCAGCATATGAGTGATATGTAATATGTGAGTATTTGTCAAAAATTGAAAAAAGTGGTTGGATGTAGATATTAAACAGTAGTGGGCCAAGGACAGAACTCTGAGGGACACCAGTTACTAGTTTATGTGGATGTGAAAGAGTGGAATTGATATTAACTTTGTATTGTCTGTCAGTAAGGTAGGACACAAACCATTCATGAGCAGTGTACCTGATACCTATAGATGTTAGTCTTGTTGCTAAAATGTTGATAGTGTCAAAAGCGGCAGAAAGACACACTCACACCCACCCCCACACACACCCCCACACACACGCACTCACACACACACGCACGCACGCACACACACACACACACACACACACACACACACACACACACACACACACACACACAC
>JADGEY010000442.1 GCA_016744185.1 Emcibacteraceae bacterium
ATATAGTCTTGTTGGCGATGATTAAGTCTTTTTTTGCGATAATTAAGTAGTTGTTTGCGATAATTACGTCTTTGTTTGCGATAATTAAGTCTTTGTTTGACGGTAAAGTCTCTTCAATTTTTATACATCAAATATTTATAATGAAAAGAGTATTATATTATATAACGTACATGTAAATTTATAGCCTATTATATATATATATAACAATCATAAAAATATACATCCTTAAAAAATTATATCATAATAAATTTGCGGAATATACTACTTACTTTCGAAGTATTTGTACCAATCTTCGTCCATATCTTCCACCGCGTACTTGGTGTTGAAGTGATTATCCACCAAATGACAGAGTGGTTCATTAGTCTTGGTTATCAACATGTAGTTGGCTCGTCTGGGTGTTAATTCTTCCATACATCGCTCGATCACCTAGGTAAGGGTGTGTCTAAGAAATTTATCTAAGATAATATTTATTATAAAGAAAAATAAATGTCATCCATCTTGAAAACAAAGTGGTAGAAAATTGTTTTTTAGGTATTTTCAAAATAATGAAATGACTAATAGTTTGTATCGATAATAATTATCAACCACACATACACACACACACACACACACACACACACACACACACACACACACACACAC
>JADGEY010000443.1 GCA_016744185.1 Emcibacteraceae bacterium
GTATGTATGTATGTATGTATGTATGTATACTCTATACTTCTAGGATATTGGGAGGATTTCCCTGTTATATCCGGTTTTTTTAAAATTATAGTAAATTTTGATGAGATGGTCTTGGGATACTTTTTAATTTGATATTTTGATTGTAAGGGGGTTAAATTGAGGATATAGGGGTAACACCCCTTATTTTAATTGCTTTTAAATTGTATGTGCAAATATTAATTTTAATTGACCGATAATAAAATAAATAGAGGTAAAACATATATTTTTTAATTGCTTTTAAATGTTATGCTTTTAATTATTAATTTTCATTGACCGATAATAAATAAAAATATAATTTGGATTTGATATGCTTTTGATTTAGATATTTGTAAGGGCAATATTTAAACGTAAGTGATATATTGGTATTTGTTGCCTGTATTTTTAATTGATTTTTAATTGTTTTAAAAATATCTATAGTTTTTAAATTTTATAGTTGCCCACTTATTAATTTTAATTGACCGATAATAATATTAAAATAAAACACAGTAGTATTGGAATAGTATATGCTTTTGATTTAGCTGTTTGTAAGGGTAATCATGTAAACGTAAGGAATATATTAGTATTTGTTACGGGAATTTTACATACTTTTGGAAACAATAATAG
>JADGEY010000444.1 GCA_016744185.1 Emcibacteraceae bacterium
AAGAAGAGCCGTTTTGAAAACTTCATTATAATTGACGCATTCTATATTTGCATACTTGTTCAAATTTCATTAATTTAATTAAGAGCATTTTGATGTTTTCGAATTGTAATCTATATTCCTTTGACGATATTCTATCCAATCTACATTGACGAATTCGTATAATCAACTCATCCAACGCTTCATCCATCTGTTTAATACTATTCACGGCCAAGTTGTAGTGCTGCGATATATAAAGAACAGAATTACTATCCAGAATACGATAGGAATTATTGATCACCATATTAATTGTTTCAATATTTTCATTTTCTGGAAATAAATCAAGATCCATGATATATCGATGTGGTATAATACAAAAGTTAAAATCGAATGAGTAAACTGGTAATATACAAATATAAATGTTATTTATATAAACAATTGGTTGTTGCTAAGGTAATATATCGTTTAAATTCTACCAATCAGAACTCAATTATTATTTTTTAAAAATTAAAATAAAAATGTAATAAATAAAAAGTACTTTTACCTGCTTTATTTTTATTTTTTATTGGATTTATTTGATATTTCATAGTCTTTGGTAATAATTTAAATCCAAGGATTTAAATATAAACCATAGATATTGCATAGATAGTAGAGTGTCTCCAATAT
>JADGEY010000446.1 GCA_016744185.1 Emcibacteraceae bacterium
TATTTATTTTTTACTACGTTATATGTATTGATGCCGTTACAGAAAACAATTTTTTGTTAAATAAATTCATTCATTCAACTACTGATATTATGTAATATTAATAATACCAAGTATCATCTTATATTTTGTCACAATTGTAAAATCTTTAACATTCCTTAATGACAATTCCCTGATTCTTCTCTTGATAACTTATTAGTCATCATGGCCTACTTAGGTTTTCCCCCACTTAAGTACAGCCTGCAACTCGTCACTCACTTAAGTACAACCTGAAACCGGTATGCACACGAAACTAGATGTATATGACCGTGCCTAGATGTGTGTGTGTGTGTGTGTGTGTGTGTGTGCCTGGACGGGCCAGCAATTCGGGCCGAACTTCGCTCTCGCGTTTTTTGCTCCCGAGGCACGTTGAGAGGAATGGGATCGGTACGCGAAACGCTAAATCACGTTCTGGATACGATTCGGATAAATGTCGAGTGGGTCATCGTATTATTCGATTGAATTATCCAGTAAACAAAATGATGCAATGGAGGTAGAAGAAGAATTATGATGATATAGAAGATACAGAATGATTGCCGAGTATTACACAACATGATATAATGATGTAACAGCCACAAATGATTATATTATATACTATTATATAA
>JADGEY010000447.1 GCA_016744185.1 Emcibacteraceae bacterium
ATATTACTGACCAGTTTGGTTAGTTATGTAATATATATGTGTGTGTGTGTCTGAAAGTATATGATATTGCTGACCAGTTTGGTTAGTTATGTAATATATGTGCGTGTGTGTGTGTGTGTGTGTCTGAAAGTATATGATAAAAAATCACCTTTTTAATGGTAGATAACGGCTGTGTATTCACATTTCACGGACCCTCCGTGAAATTAAAATCTCACCAAACCTCTGAATTCACAATGCATTTATCTCCGAGAGATTTATAATCTCCGCGAGATTTTCTAGCATTCTGATTGATTTGTTTTTGATTGGTTCATTTAAATATTTAATATGAATACCAAATTATATTATTTACACTCTTTTTAACAGGTGTGAATAATCTATCAAACGAATAATATAATATTGATTTGATTTAAATTTTTATAAAGATTATCTTAATTAAGATATATTATTAAACTACAATATTCAAACTATAGTTATAGGTGGCACTATCAATATTCAACTATTTATGGGAGTGTCAAGTTATTTATAGGCGTATTAATGATTTGAATTTAGAATTGTGTAGATTTTCAATTCGATTTTTTTAATAAAAATATTTTTTTCTCCGTTCGTGATAAAATTTACGTAGAATGTTGTATACGAAAATT
>JADGEY010000448.1 GCA_016744185.1 Emcibacteraceae bacterium
TGATGATGATGATGATGATGATGATGATAATGATGATGGTGATAATGATGATGATGATGATGATGATGATGATGATGGTGGTGATAATGATAGTGATGATGATGATAGTGATGATGATGGTGATAATGATGATGATGGTGGTGATAATGATGATGATAATGATGATGATGATGATGATGATGATGATTATGGTGATGATGATGATGATGATGATGATGATGATGATGATAATGATGGTGATGATGGTGATGATGATGATGATGAAGATGATGATGATGATGATGGTGATGATGGTGGTGATAATGATGATAATGGTGATAATACGTGAATGAATGAATGGGAGAGTGAGTGAGCGAATGGTTAATGACTGAGATAATGAGTGGGTGGTGAGTTGGTGATTGAGATAAAGAGGGAGGGAGGGAGAGAGAGAGAGAGAGAGTGATAGAGAGAGTGAGAGAGAGAGAGAGAGTGAGATTAAAAATAATCCACCAGTCGCATAACATTATCGTTGATATATAATACAAAGTGTCTATTTCGTGTGTGAGTTTGCATTAGTATGTGGCTGTCTGTATGTGTATGTTTGTATGCAACTGTCTGTGAGTATATGTATAAATATATATACATATGATGGGAGCGG
>JADGEY010000044.1 GCA_016744185.1 Emcibacteraceae bacterium
CTCCTCCTCCTCCTCTTCTTCCTCCCCTTGATTCAATAGATACCTGCTTAATTCCTACTGCTACACATAACAATATTCGCGGTAGCAATATAACAGCAACAATCTTTTTTGTCATCACATCTACTTGTACTACTCTTCTTCTTCTTTATTAACAGTTTTAATATGTAATATATACATACATTAAGACCTATCAATATAGTTAATATATAGCTAGTAATAATAATAATATTACATTTTTATAATATTATTGTTATTTTAAGAACATAACAAGGGATATAAGGCTTAAAACGGGCTTAGAATCTTGGTTCGTGACTTCTATAACGCCTCGGACAAGTCCCATGTTGGGGCGAGATTTAGAAGAGCGGGTTTCTATAACTTTAGATGATGCCTTTAAATGATCTCCCACATAAACAGGGTGAAGCCACCGCAAACTATCCACACCAGGAGACCCAACAGAAGTAGAATTTTGAAGAATATTGTCATAAAGCATCCGCATCATAACAGAACATGTCATCCAGCCACTGGCGCATAAGCCGCCGAAAGGTGTTTTTTTAGCAAACTCTGCATCAAGATGAAAAGGGTGGGGATCATACTTGGTGGCAAATTCAATAATTTCTTTTTCGGTAATAAGGTAATTACCAAATTCTTCTGTTTGACCGACGCTAAAGTCTCCGAATCTTTTAAGGCTCATTTTTATTCCTTATGGGTTTTATCTACATAATTGATCACATCTTCTTTAGTATGTTCGTCCAGCAGAGCGGTAAGCATGTTCCAAAAACCATTCATAGACGATATTCCTGCCTCTTTGCAGGCTTTTTTCATGTGGGTTTTCTGGTGGTCTGTAATATGGTCTAATAATTTCACACCTTTAGCTGTAAGATATAATAGCCTTTGTCTTCGGTCACGGCGACCTATTTTTTGTGTAATATATTTTTTTTCAAGAAGATCCTTAAGGACGCGGGAAAGGCTTTGTTTTGTGATCTTTAAAAGAGAGAGAAGAGCTGCCACCGCCATTCCAGGGATTCGTCCGACAAAATGAAGCACTCTATGGTGCGCTCGCCCTAATCCATAATGTTCTAAAACCTCATCAGGCCATGCAATAAAATCACGATAGCCAAAATACATCAGCTCCATTGATTTAATAAGAGCATCATCATTTACGTCTTTTTGCAGTGTTTTTTTTATGTCAGTCATATTGACATATTTTAGGCATAATGTTACCAATATCAAGTATTTTATATATAAGAAGGATTTAAGATGTCAATGTTACCGTTTGATGATCGTGATGGGGTGATTTGGTATGATGGAGAACTTATTGAATGGCGTGATGCGAAACTGCATGTGCTTTCTCATGCGCTTCATTATGGCAGCTCTGTATTTGAAGGGCAGCGTGCTTATGGCGGTGAGATTTTTAAACTTCGTGAACATAGCCAACGTCTGCTTGATAGCGGTAAGGCGCTAGGGTTTAATAATCCTTATTCTGTAGAAGAAATTGATCAAGCCGCTATCGATGTTGTTAAAGCAAATGGGCTTGTTGATGCCTATATTCGCCCTGTTGCATGGCGGGGTTCTGAAATGATGGGCGTTGCAACGAAAGGCTCTAAAGTACATCTTGCGGTGGCGGCTTGGGAATGGCCTTCTTATTTTGATGAGGATTCTATTATGAAGGGTCTTCGCCTTGAAATTGCGACATGGCGCCGTCCTTCCCCTGAAACAGAACCTGTTCATGCAAAGGCAGCGGGGCTTTATATGATTGCCTCTCTTTGTAAAGATGCGGCGACTGCCAATGGCTATGATGATGCGCTGATGCTAGATTACAGGGGGCAGGTGGCAGAATGTACAGGAGCAAATATCTTTTTTATTAAGGACGGGGTTATTCATACGCCAACGCCTGATTGTTTCTTGGACGGTATTACGCGGCGCACAGCGATTGACCTTGCAAAGAAGCGGGGTATAGAGGTTATTGAGAGGGCAATCATGCCAGAAGAGCTATCCTCTTTTGAGCAAGCTTTTATTACAGGAACAGCCGTTGAAGTAACGCCGCTTTCTGAAATTGGCAGCTTTAAATTCGAAGTTGGTGAAATTTGTAAGACTATGGTGAAAGATTATACTAATTTGGTCAATGGTCGTTAAGAGCTTTTAAGATTTTTAAGTTAAGGCTATGTTTCTGCTCATAAAGGGTTTGATCTATTCAAGTTTTATATTATGAAGAGGGCAAGTATTTATGACTTACAACTTGAGGTCTCTTAAATGAAAAAAATATTGATTACAGCATTACTCTGTGCTGGCGTAATAATGGCTACAGTTTCGCCAAGCTTCGCTGGTTTTGATAAGGGAATGAAAGCTTATGTCAAGAAAGATTATAAAACAGCTTATAAAGAATTCCTGATTTCGGCAAAGAATAATGATGCTGATGCACAATATAGTTTAGGAATTATGTATCATACTGGACAGGGCATTGTTCAAGATTATGAGCAAGCGGCTCACTGGTACCATAAATCAGCAGAGCAGGGGCATGCTGATGCACAGTTTAATTTAGGATTTATGTATAAAAATGGTTGGGGCGTTATTCAAGATGAAAGGCAAGCGGCTCACTGGTATCGTAAATCAGCAGATCAGGGGGATGTTCATGCACAAAATAATTTGGGGATTATGTATAATACTGGACAGGGCATTGTTCAAGATCATGAGAAAGCGGCTCATTGGTACCGTAAATCAGCAGATCAGGGGCATGCTCGTGCACAATATAATTTAGGACTTCTGTATAAGTTTGGACAGGGCGTTGCTCAAGATTATCATGAAGCTGTTAGGTGGCATAGTAAATCAGCAGATCAGGGATATGTTCGTGCGCCATATAATTTCGGGATTTTGCATGATAATGGACATGGTATTATTCAAGATTATATAAAGGTAGATATATATTATAATTTATCGGCTCGTCAAGGCGATAAGGGAATGCAAGCTTATTTCAAGAAAGACTATAAAGCAGCTTATAGAGAGTTACTGATTTCTGCTAAAAATAATAATGCTGATGCACAATATATTCTAGGACTTCTGTATAAAAATGGCTGGGGCGTTGTTCAAGATGACAAGCAAGCGGCTCATTGGTACCGTAAATCAGCAGATTAGGGTCATGCTAAGGCACAATATAATTTAGGAGTTATGTATCATACTGAAGAGGGCGTTGCGCAAGATGACAAGCAAGTTCTTCACTGGTACTATAAATCAGCAAATCAGGGAAATGCTGATGCACAGTTTAATTTAGGGTTTATGTATGAGCTTGGACGGGGCGTTGGTTACGATCCTGAGCAAGCTATTTACTGGTATCGTAAATCAGCAGATCAGGGAAATGCTGAAGCACAATATAGATTAGGGAGTATGTATTCTGTTGGAAATGCTATTGTTCAAGATTATAAGCAAGCTGCCTATTGGCACCGTAAATCAGCAGATCAGGGGCATGATAAGGCGCAATTTACTTTAGGAACTATGTATGCGAGTGGACGGAGCGTTGTTCAAGATAAAAGGCAAGCTGTTTACTGGTACCGTAAATCAGCAGATCAGGGGAATGCTTCTGTACAATATGTTTTAGGATTTATGTATCAAAAAGGAGAGGGCGTTGTTCAAGATTATAAGCAAGCTATCT
Organism: Emcibacteraceae bacterium; assembly: GCA_016744185.1. GTDB lineage: Bacteria > Pseudomonadota > Alphaproteobacteria > Sphingomonadales > Emcibacteraceae > Pseudemcibacter. The sequence continues at coordinate 3,644 of JADGEY010000044.1, forward strand.
ACTGGTACCGTAGATCAGCAGGTCAGGGGGATGCTGATGCACAATATAGTTTAGGACTTTTGTATGCGAGTGGACGGGGCGTTATTCAAGATGAAAGGCAAGCTGTTAAATGGTACCGTAAATCAGCAGATCAGAGCTATGCTAAGGCACAATATATTTTAGGATTTATGTATGATTGTGGACGGGGCGTTGCCCAAGATTATAAGCAAGCTATCTACTGGTACGATAAATCAGCAGAACAGGGGGATGTTGATGCACAGTTTAATTTAGGGTTTATGTATGATCGTGGACGGGGCGTTGCTCAAGATTATATAAAGGCATATATATATTACAGTTTATCGGCTCGCCAAGGCAATAAACTAGGGACGAAGAAGCAAAGGATTGTTGAAAAGAAAATGACCGCAGAGCAAATTACCAAGGCGCAGGCAATGGTACAGAAATGGATTAACACTCATTAATGTTATCAATGAAACTCGCACCTGATATTTCGTGTCAGGGGGGCATTTTGGCTGATATTAGGTAGCGTTCGAAATTCTGTGTCAATTCGTGTATTTTAATAACAACCAAGGATTGATATAGAGACTGTTCATTTGACAAAACATCTCCGCATTTTTTCTTAAAACGCTATCCTGCGTAAACCATAGGCAGGTGAGGATTCAGGTTTCTTATTTATCTGCTGGCTTTTTTATAAGCGAGTAATTGTTTTGCAATTTCAGGTGTTAGCTTCTTAACAAGAGATACTCTAAGGTTATCACCATCAATGATGAGGCTATCGCCTAATTTTGAACATAAACGATTGCCGAAACTTGTTTTTACAGCAATATTATGCGTGAAATTCATATTAAAAGCAGGGCGGCTTAGCTTTATATAATAGGGATGTTTTTTAGTGCTTTCATAAAGAATGACTTCATGACGGCTTAGCTCTTTCCAGCTAGAAACTTGCCGCGCATTTAAACAATCTTTTGATCCTTTAAAGCTTTCGGTAAGTTTTTTGTAACCCTCAGTGGTTAAGGTCTTTACGCTTTCATCGGCAAAAGCTGTCCCAAAACAAACTGAAAGAGCGCATAGGGATATAATTATTTGTTTTTTCATTTTACTCTCCTTGATAGGTAAGCCCAACTGTAGCCTATGTGATCTTAATATAGGCTGAATGGTTTTTTTTAGGTGAGGAAAAATAAATAACCTCTCCTCACGCTCTAAGATTTATTTAAGAGACAATATAGCTTTGCCCTGTATGAAAGCAATATCCACAGGGATATTTGCCTTGCCTAGGCTATCAAGATCTTCTTTTAAAACTTCTGTCATTTGACCTTTTGTCTTAATCAAGGCTTTAGCCGCTTCATAATCACCATTACCTTGAATAGTGAGCAGAAGATTACCGAGACTATCCATTGCTTGATTAAACTTATCTGTATGAACTTCATAAAATCCATCAGAATTTTTGCTAAATGCGCCCATTTCTAAGAAGTAATTAAAGCGCACCATATTGGCTTTGCCGTGGGCTGATGATGCTCCGAAACGGCTGGACCGGAAAATACTAGCAACGAACGTTACATAATAATCCATCATCACGCCTTCGGTGACTTCACCTTTTTCAAAAAGTTTTTTAATCATATAAAGTCCGAGAAGGTCAGCTTTGCCTTCTTCGAAAGAAGATGCGGCATCTTTCAGCGCAAGGCGAACAGCGCCTTTACCTGTGATGGTTTCTTTAATGCCAAGCCCATGAGAGATTTCATGGAACATTGTGTTCGAAAAGAAAGCGTTAAAGGTCACATGCTGACGCTGCGTAGGCGCAATCAAGGTTTTTGAAATGGGGATTAAGATTTTATCAAATTTTGCTCTCATTACGTTTTTGAGCTGAAGCCGTCTTGTGCCTTTTTTGAGCTGGACTTCTTCATCATTGGGCAGGTTAATCGCAATCGTTTTAGAGCCAGCTTTGGCATGACCGCCGTAATATACAGCGTCATATGCGCCAAGATCAGAATTGCTTCCCGGAGTTTCCGCTTTATATTGAGCCTCAACAGGAAGTCCTTTTTGAAGCTCGGGCAGGAATGTTGCAAAGCGGGCAAGCTTTGCGCTCCATGCTTGGTCTTTAATCAAAACGAAAGCTTCATAAGAGGTACGGTAGCCGTAAAGAAGGTCTTCATAAGTTTCAATAGGGCCTACAACAAGCTCGATAGGATTGCTCTTCATATCCATCCACGCAAGGTCACTTATCTGGTAATCATCTTTTTCCATTGCATCAGCCCTGATCAAAAGATAATTTTTAAACTCGCTATTATCGGCTAATGTGGCGGCTTTGCGAAGAAGAGCGGTCGCTTTATAAACAAGCTCTTTATATTCCTTATGATAAGGGACAAGTTTAAGCCCTCCCTCTGCGCTGCGGCGCACGACAGTATAAATATTCTTTTTATCTTTCTCGTCCCATGCTTCAAATTCTTGTTTCGTCATATCAGCAGGATAAAATCTTGCGCCTAAGGGTTTGGCTTTTACGCCTTTTACGAAAGGCTTATCGCCGTCTAATCTGTCCCAAGGGCCATAATTAAGATCAATGAATTTTTTAAGTTTAGGGTCTGAAACAGATGCTATTAATGCATCAGGATTGCCATAAGCTTGCTTCCAATAAAGCTGATCCATGATGTTTGCTACATCAATTAAGATGCTAACCATTTGACGTTGATTATCGCTTAGATGAGAAAGATCAGCCGTTAGGGTATAATCTGTATAGATATCCGCCCGCAGATGAGCTGCCTTTGATGACCATGTTTTTGCCGTAACGTCAATGGTTTTTGCGGTAACGCCCGTGGTTTTTTTATCTGCCGCTTTATCGCAAGCGGAGGTGAGTAAAATCGCTGCGGTAGAGACGGCAGCGAGAAGTCTTTTAAGTGTAGATGATGTCATAATTATTCCTCTTTATAATTATAAGTTTATTGAAATTTTTCAGATATTAGTTTGAGGAATTATCGGCATTAAGTCCAGCGGTTTTTTTGATTAATATCATCACTTTTACTTTGAACCCAATCTTCGCCCTGTTCTGTCTGTTCTTTTTTCCAAAAAGGTGCGTCGGTTTTAAGCCAGTCCATCATAAATTCACCCGCTGCAAAAGCATCTTTTCGGTGGGCAGAGGCAGCAAGAACCAGTACGATTTGGTCTGATGGATATAGCCCGCCATATCGGTGAATGATGGTAATATCTGTAACTTTCCAGCGTTCCTCCGCCTTTTGGGCAATGTTTAAAAGCTGTTTTTCTGCCATCAGAGGAAAATGCTCTAGGGTGAGCTTTTTAATGGGTTTCTCATTATGCATGTCTCTTACAAAGCCTGTAAAACTTACTAATGCGCCAATATCGCTGCGCCCCTTGGTCATTTTGCTCATTTCATCACTGACGTTAAAATCATCATCTGTCACCTGAATATAAATATGAGCCATATTAACCGCCTGTCATGGGGGGAAAGATTGCAATTTCATCTTGGTCTGTGATTTTATGATCAAAACTTACATAATTTTGATTAACAGCAATTCGAATGGCATTAAGGTCTTGAAAGGCACAGCTATATTTTTCATCTTGCAGGCTCAAAAAATCAAGCAAATCCCCGATTGTTTTGATTTGCTCATTTAGGGGACGCTCTTCTTCTGATACCCCAATGATTTCCCTGATGCGAGCGAAATAGATAAGCTGCATGTTACTCTTCCATATGCTTAAGGCCCGCTCTAAGATAGTCCCAGCCTGTGTAAATTGTAAGAATAGCGGCGATCCAAAGAAGGATAGTACCGATTAAAATAGAAGGGATTGCTTCTGGTGATGCCTCGCCAACAAGCAAAAACCCAAGAGCAAACATTTGCAGCGTTGTTTTCCATTTAGCCAGAAACGTTACAGGAACGCTCACCTTTAAATCAGCGAGAAATTCACGCAGCCCAGAGACAGCAAATTCACGGCATAGAATAACCACAGCGGCTAAAATGCTATAATCATGGATTCGGTCAAAGGCAACCAGCATTAAAATAGTTGTGGCAACAAGCAGTTTATCCGCAATAGGATCCATAAATTTTCCAAGTTTAGAATTTTGGTTTAATTTACGGGCAAAATATCCATCAAAAAAATCAGTAATGCTGGCGAGGAAATAAAAGGAAAAACCAATCCAATTTCCAATATGACCTTCGATATAGAATGATCCAATAATGAAAGGGACTAATATAATACGAGAAGATGTTAATGTATTTGGAAAGGTAGAAAACATTAATACATACCTATGTTTGTGCTTGTTTTTAATAAATATTATATTGAAGATATATAGGAAAATTATATTTATTTCTACTATTTTTAGTTTTATTCTTAAGGGCTATCATGAAAATAATCATAAATATCTTGGGCAATCTTCTTGCTAATGCCTTTTACTTTTTCAAGGTCGCTAAGAGCAGCATTTTCAACAGATTTTGCCGAACCAAAATGAAGAAGCAAGGCTTTCTTTCGGACGCTTCCCACATTGGGCAGCCCGTCTAATATGGATTTATACATATTTTTAGCGCGGCTTTGCCGGTGAGAGCCAATGGCAAAGCGGTGGGCTTCATCTCTAAGACGCTGAAGAAAAAAAAGCACAGGATCATTAGGGGGAAGCTTAAAAGGCTTTCTGCTTGGCATATAAAAATCTTCCCGTCCTGCGTTTCGGTCAGGGCCCTTCGCAATGGCGACCACGGGCAGCTCTTCTATCCCTAGGTCTTCCAGAATTTCTAGGACAGCACTTAACTGCCCTTTGCCCCCGTCAATGACGAGAAGGTCGGGCCAAGAGGGGTCATCTCTGTTGGGTTTTTCTTTAATTTGGCGGGTAAATCTTCTTTTTAGAACTTCTTTCATCATTCCAAAATCATCGCCTGCATTAATCTCTTTTGATTTGATGTTAAATTTACGGTAAGCATTTTTAACAAAGCCCTGCACCCCTGAAACCACCATACAGCCAAGGGCATGTGCGCCCGAGATATGGCTGTTATCATAAATTTCAATTCTCTTTGGCGGCGCATCTAAATCAAATATATCTGCGGTAGCGCGCAATAACCTTTGCTGAGAGGCGTTTTCTGCAAGCCGAATCTCTAAGGCTTCTCGTGCATTTTTAACCGCCATGTTGATAAGACCTAATTTTTCTCCTCGCAATGGAGTTTTAAGGATTGTTTTTTTCTTATTTGAGATGCAAAGAGCTTCTTCGATCAGCTCTTGTTGAGGGATTATATGGCTCAGCAATATTTGGCTTGGCGTGGGTTTATTATCATAAAACTGCGATAAAAAAGCAGCTAAAACCTCTTCTAAGCTTTGCTCTTTTGCGTGGCGGGGGAAATAAGCTTTATTGCCCCAGTTCTGCCCTGCCCTAAAAAAGAATATCTGAACGGAGGTTTGTCCAGCTATTTGATAGGCAGCGATAACGTCTGCATTATCCACCGTCCCTTGGTTAATATCTTGGCGGGACTGTACGGCGGCGAGTGACTTAAGGCGGTCACGAAAAATCGCTGCCTTTTCGTAATCTTGCCCCTTGCTTGCTTGCTGCATTTGAGCCGTTAGATTATCTTTAATTTTATAGCTTTTACCCGATAAAAATTCATGAGCTGATGCAACGAGCTTGTTATATTCTGGCAAGGATATTTTATCCACGCAGGGCGCGGCGCATCGTTTGATTTGATAAAGAAGGCAGGGACGGCTGCGTCCATGATAAACGCTGTCACTGCACGTGCGAAGAAAGAATGTTTTTTGTAAAATAGTGAGGCTGGCATTAACAGCGTTAACCGAAGCAAAAGGACCAAAATACTGACCACCAGATTTTTTAGATCCTCGGTGTTTGCGCACTCTAGGGGCTTCATGATCATCAATTAAGATATAGGGAAAGGATTTATCATCCTGCAGCAAGATATTATATTTAGGGGACAGCCTTTTTATCATGTTGGCTTCAAGAAGAAGGGCTTCTACTTCTGTATGAGTGGTAATAAATTCCATTCTGCGGGTTTCGGTAACCATTTTAGTAATGCGCAGCCCAAGAGTGCTTAAATTAATATAATTACTCACACGGTTTTTTAGGTTTTTTGCCTTACCGATATAGAGTATATTATCTTCTTCATCTACCATCTGGTAAACTCCAGAAGCATTGGATAGATTTTTAAGATAGTTTTTGATTATTTCCACGCCATTTTTCATGTTAGTATTTTAAGTTTTTATTCTTCAATTAGCCAGCCTCTTTTTATTAAATGATTTTATTCAAAATTTATCGAATTTTTTGTGATTACGATGAAATATGACTTCTTTTTTATTTGAGATATTTGAATTATTTTGATTAACAAATAGTAAAAATCCTTATGAATCAAAGGCTAAATATATTTATTAAAGATAACATTTAATCTATCCACTTTTGAGGGGGATAACTATGTGTATAACTTTCCTATAGCAAGTCTATAGTGGCAGTTCATATGGGTTTATAGCAAGTTGCCTAAAAAATAGGCGACCCATTTAAGTCGTTGATATTAATTGATAATATAAAGTCAATAGCTGTTTTTAAAATAGTTAAAATATTTTTTTCCAAATATTAGTCTCAGAAAAAGTTATTTTTATTTAATGTGTACAACTTCAATCATATTCAGAGTTTGCAGGGCTTAAGACCCTAGAGGAATAGGTTGTTATACAGTCTTTTCTGAAGTGCCCTGATAACGGGTTATCTCAATTCCGACAGATTGGGCTTCTTGAAAGATATCCAGTTTTTCAATCTTTACAGTTAGGTGGCTTGCGCGCGGATCTTTTAACCCCATCTGGGCAATTTCCTCGGCTAATGTTTCCACTAAATTAATATGTCCCTTTAGGGCTATTTCTTTAATGCCCTTAACCAGTTTTTCATAACAAACAACATTATCGATATTTTCATCTAATTTAGCACCTGTTTCAGGGACAAAAACGTCCATAGAGATTTGCACAGCCTGAGATTTCTCTTTTTCAAAATCATAAATCCCAATAAAAACATCAAGAAGGAGATTGTGAATAAAAACACGTCTATAGGAGACCGGACTAGGCATTGCTTATCCCTAAGTAAATTAAATAGGTGACATAAAATAATATGAACAAGAAGCCGGTACGGCGGCTAATTGTAATTTTCTTAAGTGTAAAAGGCAGTAATATAAGGGCGGCGGCAGCCATGATCCATAAATCAACTTTTAAAAATGATACAGGGATATGAATGGGTGCTGCAATTGATACCGCGCCCATGACCGCATAAAGATTGAAAACATTACTGCCGATGACGTTCCCCACCGCAAGATCACCATGCCCTCTTCTAGCAGCCATAAGAGCTGTAATGAGTTCTGGCAAAGACGTTCCAATCGCAATGATGGTAAGTCCGATAACAGCCTCGCTTACGCCAAAATTTTGCGCAATAATAACTGCTCCCTCGACTAAAATATGAGCGCCAAGCATCAGTCCCATCAGCCCGCCCACAAGATAGAACAGCGCAGTAGATGTTTTCTGTGCATCTTCGCAAAGCTCGTCCATTTCTTCGCCCATCGCTATGCCAGATGCAGTTTGCTTTTTTGATCTTTTATGAGCATGAAGAAGATAGGCGAAAAGCATAATCAGAAGGAGCATTCCGCTTGGCGCAGTGAGGTCTTTATAAAAAACTAGCAGAATAAAAAATCCCGTTGCCACAAGCATAATAATCATATTATGGCGGATTTCGATATCATGAATATTAAAAGGGTAGATCATAGCAGGAATACCGATAACAAGAAGTATGTTGGCTATGTTACTGCCGACAACATTACCAAGTGCCATATCCGAAAAACCACTAAGAGCGGCATCTACGCCGACCACGAGTTCAGGGGCGGACGTGCCAAAGGCTACAACGGTTAGGCCTATTACAAGATTACTAACGCCCATGTTTTTGGCAAGAGAAACAGACCCCCGCACTAGAATATCCCCTGCATATACAAGAGCGACCAGACCAGCGATTACTTTTAAATATTCCACTTAATATCCATCATTTCAATTATTCTATCTTTGACAATTATATAATCTCTTCATATGGGTTTTCCAAGATTTATATCATTTTTTAGGCTGAATTAAATTAATAGAGCTTTTAGAACAGGTGATGCTGATGGGAAGATAGCCTGCGCTATCCCCGTCCATTTGCAAGGGAATATTGCCCTGTGAGCAGCTCACGGTAATGCGATCCGCAGGCAGAATAATAACATCTTTGCTTTTATAATATTTATTAGTCAGCATTAAATACGCAGCCTTAACAGCATTCCAACGTCCAAATTTCACTGCCATAAGAAGATAGAGCTGCCTGTCTTCAAGGCTTGCATCAGGGGCGCATATAAATTCGCCGCCGTAAAATTTACCGTTCGTGACAATGACATTTGCAGCATCATATATTTTGCCGTCCGCTGTCACGGTATATTTTAAATTCTTGCTTCGGATTAGCTGGGTCAGAAATGAGATGGCATAAGCATTCTTACCAATGAGGCGTTTTAACTTAGAGCTTACATTTGCCACCGATAAAGCGTCAAGTCCTGCGCTAATCATGAGGGAAAAATAGCGTCCATTAGACTTACCAAGCCAGCAAGGGCGGTGGTGGGCATCAATAATGCACTGGGCGATGGAAGCGGAGCTATCTAACAGAGCGATTTCTTTGGCAAGAACATTAACCGTGCCAAGCGGAATAATACCAAAAGGAACAGAGCTGGGATAAATGCCATTAAGCACTTCATTAATGGTTCCGTCTCCCCCCGCAGCGACAATCATATTATAGCCTGCATTTATATTTTGCTGGGCGAGAATCTTGCCGTGCCCTGCCTCAGAGGTTTCTAGTATCTTAATGTCCAGATTGTTATCTTCTAGTATTTGTATAATGTCGGCGAATTTTTTATGCTCATTACGCCCCGCTACAGGGTTTAAAATAATAAGAATTTTTTGTTTATATACCATTGAGCCCTCAGATTATAATTCTCAATATTTATAGAGATTTAAAACGGGGTTGTAAAATAGAAGCTTGCAAAATTTACTTAACTATTTATATTAATCTTTATGTAATTAGCAGAGGTTTTATATGCAGCAAGAAATTTTCAATGATTTAGGTCTGGGGACAAGGCTGCGGCGCATTTTAGAAATGATGTCGATAGATGTTGAACGTATTTATAAAGAAGAGACAGAAGATTTCAAGGTTCGTTATTTTCCTGTGATCTATTCTCTTTATAAAATTGGGGGGTTATCTATTGCTCAAATGCAGAAAACTTCTGGTCAAACCCATAGTGCGGTTTCGCAAACGGTAAAGCAATTAACCGAAAAAGGCTATGTGGCATTAAATGTGGGCAAGGACGCAAGAAGCCGCATTGTAAGGCTTACGCCCAAAGGAGATGCGATGGTGCAGGCTTTACTGCCAAGCTGGCAAGGGCTAGAAGCCACGGTTAAAGAAATTCGCACCGAATGTAAAAGCGATCTTTTACAAGCGGTAAATGAATTTGAAGCTAGAATAACAGATAAATCTATTTACCAAAGATACCAAAACTTAAGAAAATCCAAAATTTCACCTGACATTAAATATATTCCTTTTCACGTTAAATACCGTCAGGATTGGTTTGACATTAATCATGAATGGATTGAGCATAATTTTAAAATGGAACAAGCCGATATTGAAATATTAAAGCAGCCAGAAGAAAATATATTAGCCAAAGGCGGCGAGATTTATTTTGCCCTTCTTGAAGGAAAGGTCGTTGGCGCAGCAGCATTAAAATATCATGGCAGCGGCGAATATGAACTCAGTAAAATGGGCGTAAAAGAAGAAGCGCAGCGCATGGGCATTGGTCAAAAATTAATAGAGATCATTATAGAGCGTTATCAGGCAAGAGGCGGCACGTCATTATTCCTAGAAACCAATAGCTCATTAAGTAATGCAATCAAGCTCTATCAAAAATGCGGCTTTAACCCTGTTAAACTGCGAACGGGAAGCCCCTATGACAGGGCAGATACCTGTATGGAATATGTAAAATCTTAAGCGAAGCCTTTGGGGGGACTTTTTTGAGGGTGATTCCTCTACTATCAATACAGAGCTGTAGTGCTTCTTGTTGTCATGTGTTCTTCCCATGCCCCTTGTGAATAGGTTTGTGTTTGGTGCTTTAGTTTTAAATTTGACTCGACTCTATTAAGCCTTTGATTAATAATATTCTCATCATCCAAACAACATAAATTACATAAAGAATTCACATATGACAGCAAGCAAAAACAAGAAATATGAACTACTTACATATGAAGATAACAATAACGCATTTGATTTTCACTTTGATACGTCTGAACAAGGGATATGGGGTACGCAACAACAGATATCCAGTCTATTTAAGACAGATCAATTTAATGTCAGTGAACATATATCAAATATTTTTAATGAGGACGAATTAGATAAGGAAAGTAATATGCAATTTTTGCATATTACTTCTAAGCCAATAAAGCTTTACAGCCTTGATATGATTCTCTCTATTGGCTACAGGGTCAATACAAAAACAGCTACGAAATTCAGGAAGTGGTCAACCAACCTTCTTAAAAGCTATGCTGAACAAGGTTATGTATTAAACGAAGCAGCCCTTAGAGCTTCTCCTGATAAATTAAATAAACTTGCAGCTGATGTAAGAGCTATTAGATCTGGCGAGCAGCAAGTTTATAGCAAGGTTCGTGAGTGCTTTAAGATAAGTGCATCTGATTACAGCCCTAAATCACAAGAAGTAAGAAGCTTTTACGCACTCTTACAGGACAAGTTTCATTATGCAGTTACAAATATGACAAGCTCTAAGTTGATTATTGATAGAGCTGATCACAATCAAGACAATATGGGGCTAGAAGTTATTAAAGGTAAACGTCCAACCAAAGCAGAAATTAAAATTGGGAAAAACTATTTAAAAAAAGATGAGGTATATAGGCTTCATTTGCTTTCAGAACAATTTTTGTTGTTTGCAGAATCAACAGCACTGTCTGGTCGTAAGATGACAATGAAAAGCCTACAGCAACAATTAGATAATTTGTTAAAATTAAATAAATACCCAATTCTTGATGGATATAAGGATTTTCTAAAAGATAATGCAATATCACATGCCTTAATGGAATTTAAACTCTACAAAAAACGTAAAAAAGTTGAATCATTAGGAATAACCTACAGTGAAGAAGATTTAAATGATGGTGAGTATGATCATATATTATCCGAATAATTCAAATGCTTCAAATAGAAGATGTGAAGGCTAAGTTTAGTATTGGCGTTTTAGAGTTTGCAGTGGATAAATATAAAGAATAGTCAATGAAAAGCTGTATTTATGAAGCTCAATATTCTTATTTAATGTAGCTACTTTTATTATTGGCTTTTGGCTTTAAAGTAACTACAATAAATGCAGTAAAACGGAGAAAATAATGTTTGAGTGGGACGAAAATAAAAGTCAGAAATGTCTTGAAGAAAGAGGTTTCGATTTTTCTATTGTCCATGATTTCGACTTTGAAACTGCTGTGATTATTGAAGATGACCCTAAGGATTATGGTGAAGTTCGATACCGAGCTTTTAATCAAATTGACAGCATTGCTTTTTCAGTTGTTTTTACGCAGCGTGTTCCTAAAATCCGCATTATATCGGTGCGAAAAGCGAACAAAAAAGAAAGGGCATATTATGGCTTCTAAAAACAAAATTGATCCTTATAAGATTGATGAAGATAACCCTGAATGGACGAAGCAAGATTTTGCTAAAGCCCGCAAAGGCAGTGAGGTTTTTGCCGAGCTGGGTATAAAAGCTCCTCGTGGTCGTCCTAGAATTTCTAATCCTAAGAAATCTGTCACTTTACGTTTGGATAATGAGGTTATTGAGCTTTTTAAAGGGGATAGCCCTAAAGGCTGGCAATCACGAGTGAACCAAGCTCTTAGAAAAGCTGTTGGGCTTAAATAACGTCCCGAATTTATGAGGCTGCGGAGAAGTCTTCTTGCTTGATGCCCATGATGTAAAGCAGGGCGGTTAGGTCTGAATGGCGCAGTGAGATGTCTGCTGCGTTCGCTGCGGCTTCTTTTGCGTGATATGCGATGCCTAGTCCTGCGCCTTTAATCATTGGAATATCATTTGCGCCGTCGCCCACTGCTATTGTTTCATGAGGCAGGAGAGATTGTTTTTTTGCAAATTCATGAAGGCTGTTAATTTTAGTTTGGCTATCCACAACCGTTCCCACTATTTCACCTGTTAGCTTGCCATCTTTAATGCCAAGGATATTGGCACGGTTAACGTCAAACCCCGTAAGAGCGGCGATTTTTTCAGTAAAAAAAGTAAAGCCGCCTGATATGAGAAGACTGGTGACGTTATTTTTCTTTAAAGTTTGGATCAGAATCATCGCACCAGAAGTAAGCTTTACTCTTTCTTGGTAAGCCCGTTCTAAATTATCTGTGGAAAGACCTTTTAGCAGATGCACTCTTTCACGAAGGGCTTCTTCGAAATCAAGTTTGCCCTGCATGGCGGCTTCTGTAATGGCGGATATTTTTTCTTTTAGCCCCGCAAAATCAGCCAGCTCGTCAATGCATTCTACTTGGATAATCGTGCTGTCCATATCTGCTACAAGAAGTTTTTTGTCTCTCAGTGCAGAATCTTGAAAAGCGAAATCAAATTCTTCTGCTTTTAATTTTAGGATAATTTCATCTTTATTTAGGAGTTCCCCATCAAAAAAAAGATCCGCTGCAATGCGCCGTTCGCTGCCTTCATCGGCAGAAAGCCACTGCATTTTTGTAAAGCCTTTTAGGAGGGCGGCGTAGCTTTGAATGGTTTCCTGCGTCAGGGCAGGGCGGCTGGGAGAAGAAATAAGAGTAAGGAGATTTATCATAAGGAGCTAGACTTCTATCGTTGTGGCTTTTAAATTAGGGCTAATATATAATTTTTATGAGTGATGTGAACATAAAATTGAAAAATATGAGAAAAATAATCCTTCTAGCAGGGCCCACGGCAAGCGGCAAGTCTGCTCTTGCCCTTAAATGGGCAGCAGAATATGACGGTGAAATTGTAAATGCTGATTCTATGCAGATATATAAAGAGCTGCGGATTTTAACCGCTTGTCCTTCGAAAGAAGAAGAGGAGAAAGTTCTTCATCATTTATATCGCTGCATAAAGGGAGATCAGCCTTGCTCTGCTCAAGACTGGAGAAATCTAGCGGTTAAGATTTTGGAGGATATTTGGGCAAGGGATAAGACGGCGATCATTGTCGGCGGTACGGGGCTTTATTTTAAAACCCTGATAGAAGGGCTGTCCCCCGTTCCCGCTATTGACCCTGCTATAAGAGAAGATATTCGGGCGGAATTATCTGCGGCAGGCTCGGAGCTTTTGCATCATAGATTATCTGGGCTAGATCAAATCATGGCGGAAAAACTGAACGCCCATGATGGGCAGAGGGTGGCGCGCGCTCTTGAAGTTATTCTTTCAACGGGCAGATCGCTTTCGCACTGGCAGGCACAGCCGCCGTCTGGCGGTCTTGCGGGTGAAGAGAATATCCAAATCGAGCGTAATGTCGTGGCTATAGAGAGAAGTCTTTTATATGACCGCTGTAACAAGCGTTTTGAAATAATGATGCAGAGCAGTGAAAATTATTCTGCTCTTGATGAAGTTCGGGCTTTGTTAGGGCGGGGCTATGAGGATAATGTTGGGGTGATGAAATCTCTTGGCGTGCGGCATTTGGGGGCATATTTAAAGGGAGAGCTTGACTTACCTGAAGCGATTATCCTATCGAAAACCGCAACAAGGCAATATGCTAAACGTCAGATGACATGGTTTAGAAACCAATGCTCTGATTGG
>JADGEY010000451.1 GCA_016744185.1 Emcibacteraceae bacterium
GTCTGTGTGTGTGCGTGTTTGTATGTGTGTCTGTGTGTGTCTGTGTGTCTGTATGTATGTGTGTATGTGTATGTATGTATGTGCGTGTGTGTGTGTGTGCGTATGTGTGCGTATGTGTGTGTATGTGTGTGTGTTTGTGGGTGCATGTGTGTGCGTATGTGTGTGTATGTGTGTGCGAATGTGTGTGTTTGTGTGTGTGTGTGCATGTATGTGCGTATGTGTGTGTATATGTGTACGAATGTGTGTGTATGTGTGTGTATGTATGTGTTTATGTGTGTGTGTCTATATGTGTCTGTATGTGTATGTATATGTGTGTGAGTGTGTGTGTATGTGCATGTGTGTGTGCGTATGTGTGTGTGTATGTATGTGCGAATGTGTCTGTGTGTGTGTGTGTGTGTGTGTGTTGGTGTGTGTTGGTGTGTGTGTGTGTGTGTGTGTGTGTGTGTACGTGTGTGTATGTCTCTGTGTGAGTGTGTGTGTATGTGTCTGTGTGTGTGTATGTGTGGGTATGTGTGTGTATGTGTGTGTATGTGAGTGTTTATGTGTGTGTGTATGTGTGTGTATGTGTCTGTGTGTGTATGTGTGTGTATGTCTGTGTATGTGTGTTGATATGTATGTGTGTGTATGAGTGTGTATGTG
>JADGEY010000452.1 GCA_016744185.1 Emcibacteraceae bacterium
ATATATTGGAATTGTTGCAAATGTGATTAACTCTCGACTGATTTATATCTATTGATTAATGCATATCATGGATAGTATTGTAATTATTACTTTATATGGAGATATATTGATTTCATTGTATGCCATGTTCAGTGAGTGAGTGAGTGATTGTGTGTGGGTGTGTGTGTGTGTGTGTGTGTGTGTGTGTGTGTGTGTGGATACACAAAGACTATATTAGATGGTTTTGATAAAGAAGGAAATATGAGAAAATATGAAGAGAGAAGATATATAGAAGAGAGTACTACAGATTAAATTAAATAACTCATTTTGAAATAAGAAAAGAATGATGGATATAGGTGAGATGGAAAAAGAGTTATCATTAAATATTGAAATCAAATGAGACATATTGAAGTGATGAAATGTACATGATTTGATTGAATGATAGTATTCATATAATACCATAGAAATATGGAAAGTAGGGTTTTACATCATTTATCATATCATACCATAGGAAGAGGGAAAGAGATGTTTAAAATGATTTTGTGATTTAAATGATTGGGATGCTCTACTATCATAAGGAAAGAAGTTGTGAGTCATATTGGAAAGGACAAGACTCATAGCATACGAGAGTATTAAGTTCATAAGCAAGCAGAATGGTTG
>JADGEY010000455.1 GCA_016744185.1 Emcibacteraceae bacterium
GTGTATGTGTGTGTGTGTGTGTGTGTGTGTGTGTGTGTGTGTGTGTGTGTATGTGTGTGTGTGTGTTTGTGTGTGTGAGCATGTGTGTTTGTTTGTGTGTGCGTGTGTGTTTGTGTGTATGTGGATGGTTATGTGAGTATGCGAGAGTTTGGGTGTGGGTATGTATGGTTAATATGAGGCATACACAAATGCGTACATACACTCACACGCACACATAATACATTGTACCACGTACATTGTATTAAGTGAGTATATTAGTGTGCGTATATTCACGTATCGTATACGCTCGTACATTGCACGTAGGTTTGTGCGTGTGCACATGGGTTTAATGATATTCCAATTTCATTTTCAGGTGAGATTCTATGCAAAGGATTTAACTGACGCCGGGGTAAGGGAGATTTCTAAAAATAGAAATCCTTGAAAATCACGTGACTAAACAAAGATCGAATTTCCAAAACAATACAGCATTTATTCGCATATTGACGCCACTGTTCAAAGGAAGACGATCGCTTTATAGCCAATCAGAGTATTCATTTCAAGTCACGTTACTAATTATAAAATCATAAATGAAATTGACATATTGAAATTTACTTGAAAATAAAATATTATTAGCGTTTCTTAACTATTTATTTATTTAC
>JADGEY010000456.1 GCA_016744185.1 Emcibacteraceae bacterium
GTATACCACCCATGAACCTTGTATGATGTTAGTCTGACACACCACACACTAAAACGCACACCACTCACTACACTCACATCACACTAAAACGCACAGCACACACTAGACACATATTACAAAATACACACCATACACACATACACTAGACACACCACACACACAACAACACACACCACACTCTACACATATACATTCATGAGCCATACAGTCTAGCCCGCATCATACACACACACACACACACACACACACACACACACACACACACACATACACACACTCAAACACACTCACACTCACATTCACACACTACTCACACGCACACACACAACAACACACATAATCACACACTCACACACACACACACACACACACACACACAAACACACACACACACAACAATTACATACACGCTCACACACACTCTACTAACAGCATCCACACTTATCAATACTAATATTACACTTATATTAACATATTTGTATTCTTTCAAAAATAAACTCTATTAATTCTTATTAATAACAACAGCGAACCTATCCATTAAACTTTATAAAAACTCTATTCTACCCTAGAATATTACGATCACAACTGTTAAAACACCATTAAACATTATTAAAAAACCATTATCGCTACTCTAATC
>JADGEY010000458.1 GCA_016744185.1 Emcibacteraceae bacterium
CACATGTGTACATGTGTACATGTGTATGTGTATGTATGCGTGTGTACGCATACACACACAAACATACACTCATATGATCATACACATGCTCACACAGATATTCGTAATACAATCACATACATACAACACACGCAATACACGCGCACACACACAAACACACACATATGCATACATACACACACACACACACACACACACACACACCTGTACACAACATTTGACCCTACACACGAAGTTGTAAAGTATCCCCCCATTAGCCGCGTTACCCTCGTTAACCTTTGACCTTTGACCCCTAACCCCCAGGAAGCCACCTACGGCATCCACGTTCACGAGTCCAGAGAGAAGAGGGAAACGCGATTTACCACTAAAATTAAAGATATTGTAACAGCAGGAGGCAGAGTGTTGATACCTGTGTTTGCTTTGGGCAGGGCCCAGGAGTTACTACTTATTCTGGGTTTGTTGTGGGGTTTAGGGGGGTTAGTGGGGGCTAGGGGGTTATTGCAGGAGATATGGGCAGGGTGTTGATACCTGTGTTTGCTTTGGGTAGGGCCCAGGAGTTACTACTTATTCTGGGTTAGTTGTGGGGTTTAGGGGGGTTAGGGAGGTTAGTGGGGATGTTAAAGGGTAATCGAAGGAG
>JADGEY010000459.1 GCA_016744185.1 Emcibacteraceae bacterium
ACTGTACAGTGTACACAGTAAATCTCTACTGTCGTATGATTATGCAATGAATTGACGTGCGTTATCGTATGTCGCATGACTAACAGCCGTACGACATACGTCTAATAGTCATACCACTAATTTCGCCGTACTAATAATTCGCCGTACGTCTGATTTAACGCCAATAACCCGTTTCTACACATATATAGCCGTGTCCGCTACAATTACTGCACAGTAAACCGTTACCAAGGTTATTTGCGAACCGTAAACCCAAGCACTGCATCCAGGCCGACTTCGCTTGTACGTCACGTGACCATTGCGCGAACATTTACCTATGCGTTGCACCTATTAAATGCACCGTGGTTATCTCACGGCTCCGGGTGACGCCCGCTGCCTTAAAACATTTAACAATCTGCTGAATAATACGTCATCCGTTTACTGGGGCCCAAGGTAAAGTTTTCAGTCGTCTGTATATACTACTATAGTAACACACACACACACACACACACACACACACACACACACGCGCACCAATATATATATACGTACTTTATTTATATTTATGTATACTTTATCATATGTGCGGATGTACATCGATTGATGAATCATCGATTGATTAGGCGGCGAGGGAAGGGGAGATCACC
>JADGEY010000045.1:0-5058 GCA_016744185.1 Emcibacteraceae bacterium
TTTTAGTCATTATAATGTCTCCAAATTTACGTTTGGATACACCTTAACAGACTGTCCAGTTTTTTAGGACCACCTTAACCAACAGCTCCTACACCAAAGCCTATCGCCCACCCTACTCGCTCAGTTCCAACCACTGCGAAGCATACAACCAACCTCCGGCAGCTAGGGGGTATCCTATATTTTAAAATTAACTATAAGATGAGAGAGAGAGAGAGAGAGAGAGAGAGAATCCCAACTAAGCTTACCTCCACCAACTAATTTCTTACTTATTAGTACAGTAAGAAATTATAGTATATATATATACTACTTAATGTCAATCTTATGTTATTTGACATTAAGTGTAAGTGATGTTTCTGAATATATTTTGCTTGCAGATCAGTTTAAATATCTTCCGTGCCGCCCTTAACTCTTTGGGCTAGGGCAGCGTTTAGGAATAGGTCGAGATCGCCGTCTAGGACTTTGTCAGGCTGGGCTGATTCCGCTCCTGTTCGTAGGTCTTTGACCATTTGGTACGGCTGTAAAACGTAAGAACGGATTTGATGCCCCCAGCCGATCTCTGTTTTATTGGCATTTTCAGCGTCCGTGACGGCTTCCCGCAATTGTAATTCTCTTTCAAACAGGCGGGCTTTAAGCATCGACATTGCGGTTGCACGGTTTTTATGTTGCGAGCGTTGGTTTTGGCACTGCACAACAATATTTGTTGGAACATGGGTGATTCTGACGGCGCTGTCCGTTGTATTGACATGCTGCCCCCCTGCCCCCGATGCACGGTAGGTGTCTATTTTTAAATCTTTATCCAGAACTTCAATGTCAATATCATCATCAATAACAGGATAGACCCAAACGCTGGCAAAGCTTGTATGACGTTTGGCATTTGAATCAAAAGGAGAAATCCGCACTAATCTATGCACGCCGCATTCGGTTTTAAGCCAGCCGTAAGCGTTCTCACCTGTAATTTGAAGGGTCGCAGATTTAATCCCAGCTTCATCGCCGGCATGCTCTTCTATAAGTTCTGTTTTATAGCCATGCGCCTTTGCCCAGCGGCTATACATGCGGAAAATCATATTTGCCCAATCTTGGCTTTCCGTCCCCCCTGCTCCTGAATGAATTTCAAGATAACAGTCATTTGCGTCAGCTTCACCCGATAAAAGAGTTTGAAATTCAAGCTCGCCCGCTCTGGAAGCGAGCTTTTCAATAGCCTCTTCTGCTTCTGAAATAATATCAGGGTCTTCTTCCATCTCGCCCATTTCAATAAGCTCGATATTATCTCTCATCTCCCCTTCAACTTCATTACAAAGCCCAATAGCCTGTTCAAGCTTTGTCCGCTCTTTCATCATTTTTTGAGCATTGCTCGGATCAGACCATAATTCTGAATCTTCGATCAGCGCATTAAGCTCTTCTAATCTCTCATTTGCAACATCCCAGTCAAAGATGCCTCCTCAGCAATGCGGTAGATTGCTTGATTTTATCAATGTAATTTTGTGTTTCAGCTTTCATTTTATATCTTTTCTTTTATGTTTTTTTAG
Organism: Emcibacteraceae bacterium; assembly: GCA_016744185.1. Taxonomy (GTDB): domain Bacteria; phylum Pseudomonadota; class Alphaproteobacteria; order Sphingomonadales; family Emcibacteraceae; genus Pseudemcibacter. Next base: position 1,527 of record JADGEY010000045.1, read on the forward strand.
AGGGCATGAATTAATAAATTCCGCCCGTCCCCACATTTAATTTTTTCTTCTTTTGCAATGATTTCTTGTTAGCGTCAAGAAGTTGTTTTTCTTTAGTCGGCATATTGTCAATTTTAAAGGCTTCTAAAATAGTTCCCCGCTCTCCCCCCTCGGCTAAAACGCCCGTCTTTGCATTAACCCGAACAAGGGCTACGCCTTCTGGTATTCTAAAAGGAATGGAAGGCTGGTTTTTTAAATATTGCCTCATAAAGTCCCTAAAAACAGGGGTTGAGGTGGTTGAGCCTTCTTCCCCTCGGCCTAAAGACCTTGGATAGTCAAAACCGACGAAAATCCCCACAACCAAATCAGGTGAAAAACCAATAAACCATGTATCAATGGAATCATTTGTCGTTCCTGTCTTGCCTGCTAGCGGCTTTCTTAAAACTGCAATTTTACGTCCTGTCCCTCTTTTAACCACGCCCTCCATCATACTGACCAGCTGATAAGCCGTAACGCCGTTCATAATTTGTTTTCGCTCATCTGCAATGACCGGCTCTTCTAACTCAAAAAGATCAATTTCAGAGGAAAGATCAAATAAACAGCCATGACATTCTCTTTTATCATGTTTAAAAATTGTTTTGCCGTAACGGTCTTGAATACGGTCAATCAGGGTCGGCTTAATTTCTTTGCCGCCGTTGACAATCATAGCGTAGGCTCTTGTCAGTTTAAGCAGCGTCGTTTCCCCCGCCCCAAGAGACATGGATAGGATTTTCGGCATATCTTCAGATATTCCCATATCATATGCCATGTCTGAAACCGCCTCCATACCAATTTTCTGGGCAAGCCGCACCGTCATAAGGTTACGTGATTTTTCAATCCCAAGACGCATCGTGCTAAGCCCATAAAAATAATTACTTGAGTTTTTAGGCTTCCACTTTCCCCTGCCATAACCCTGATCGATTACAAAGGGAGCATCTAAGATAAGACTAGAAGGCGTAAAACCTTTTTCCAGAGCTGCCCCATAAACAAAGGGCTTAAATGCAGAACCTGGTTGACGTTTTGCTTGGGTTGCACGGTTATATTCACTACGGTTAAAATCATAGCCCCCAACCATGGCTAATATTCGTCCTGTATGAGGATCCATCACAATCATACTGCCATCAATTTCAGGGATTTGCCTTAAGCTATATCTAGCTATTTTCTGATCAGTCTTTGATTTTAAAAACTCTACGGCAATAACATCTAAAGGGCTTAAGACATCAGAAGCTTTTTTAATTTTTTTACCTAAACGTTCTTTTTTAAGCCATTTTCTTGCCCATTTTAATTCAGATAAAAGAATTTTTCCAGGGCTGCCATCTTGAAGCTCGATCAACGCCATATCATCTAAAACATCTGTTACGACCGCTACGTTCCAAGCTTTCATGCCAAGGTTATATTTTTTTAACTTAAAATCTTGCCGCCAATCCTCCTTTTCTTTTACATTCTCTTGCATTTTATTTTGATCATTGACTATAATTTTTTCTAAAGCCCCCCGCCATCCATGACGGCGATCATAGGCAATCAGACCAGATTTAAGCTCTCTTTCTGCTATGGTTTGTAATTTAGGTTTAAGAGAGGTGCGCACAAACAATCCCCCCTCATATAAATCTTTATCTCCATACATTGTTTTTAATTCACGGCGGACATCTTCGGTAAAATAACGTGCGGTAAATTGACGCTCTTTATTAGATATTTTTGGAATAAGATCAGAGCCTTGAGCCTGCATCATCTCATTTTCTGTAATATATCCATTCACAAACATTCGGCGTAAAACCCAATTTCTTCTAGATGTTGCCTTTTCTTTATGTCTCATAGGATGATAATTTGCAGGGCCTTTTAAAACAGCCGCTAAATATGCCGCTTCCCCAAGAGAAAGCTCATCCATAGATTTACTAAAATAAGAAAGAGATGCTGCTGCCACACCATAAGAAGATAGACCAAGATAAACCTCATTCATATAAAGCTCTAAAATCTTGTCTTTGGAAAACTTCTTTTCAATTCGGTATGAAATAATGGCTTCTTTGATTTTACGTTCATATTTTACAGCACCGCCAACAAGAAAGTTTTTGGCGACCTGCTGCGTAATAGTGGACGCTCCTACGGCTCTTTTATTTGAGCCAATATTTTTTAAATTTGTTAAAACAGCCCTGATTAAGCCTATAAAATCAAGCCCCCCATGAGTGTAAAAATTTTTATCCTCAGCCGAAATAAACGCATAAATTAAAGGCTTTGGGATAGATTTTATAGGAACAAACAGGCGGCGCTGTTTTGAATATTCCTCAATCAAGCTTCCATCTGCGGCATAGACGCGGCTAATGATAGGAGGTTCATAATCCGTTAATTGCTGATAATCAGGTAAATCACGCCCATATTTATCAAGAATAAAATATAATGCGACTGCACCAAAGATTATGCCGAATAATACAAAGGCTACCGAAGCTTTTAAAAAATTTAACCAAAAGCCTTTCTTATTTTTAGAATTTTCTTTTTTTTCTTCAGAATTTTCTTTGGGAATTTTTTTGTTATTTGAGCTCATAGATTCTATTATATTTCTAATTTTCTAGCTTTAAAAAAAGGGACTATACATAAAAATTATGACCAACATAAGGCATGATTGAAAATTAGCAAAGATAACCTAACCATTATGGACAAAATTATTAGAAAAAAACCTATCGACAGCCTTTACAATAGCTGTGCTTATCTTTTTGTGAGTTTTCTTTTTAATAATGATTTTTGCATCTTTCTTGTTTGATAAATAAGCCATTTCGATCAAAACAGACGGAATATCAAGTCCCTTTAAAACAACAAATCCAGCGGATTGATGAGAATATTTACGGACTTTAATAACCTTTTTAAGCTCAACAACCAATTCTTTTGCCAGACCTTTTGAAAAATTCATTGTCTCACGTTTCATTAAATCAACTAAAATAGGCTGGACAGTCTTACTATTCCATTCATATTCAATTTCAGGGATAACATCTTGAATATTCTCTCTTGCCGCTAATGCTGCTGCCTGCTTATTTGACGCTTTCTCTGATAAAGTGTAAACGGTTGCCCCTCTTACGTTTTTATTTTTAAAAGCATCAAGATGAAGCGATATAAAGAGATCGGCTTGTTTCTCATGAGCTATTTCTCTCTGCTTGCCAAGTTTAATATAAATATCAATATTACGGGTTAAAATAACTTGATAACGCCCTGTTTTTTCAAATTCTTTTTTAAGCACCTTAGCAATTGCAAGTGTAAGAGCCTTTTCAGGGACTTTAATAACACCAAGATTCCCAGGATCATGCCCCCCATGACCAGGGTCGATAACAATTAATTTCTTTTTACGCCCCGCCCGCAAATCGATAATAGGTTTTTTCTTTTTCAAAATTGGCTTTTTAGGATCTATTGCTTTTCGAGAAGCTTTTATTTTCGCTAAGAAAGCCTTTTGCGTTGTTTTTCCAAGATCAAGAACAAATCTATATTTATATTTTTCTCTAGGAGATAAAAGATAGTTTTTTTTGATATTAAC
>JADGEY010000045.1:5068-16982 GCA_016744185.1 Emcibacteraceae bacterium
CCTCTAGCACAATTCTTGTCGTGCCTTTTTGAAATAAACCATAGCGGTACTGACGGACAAGCCCCCTACCACTCGCAATACCAATGCCCCCTTTCCAATTTGATTCGGAAATATCAATAACCACACGGTTTGGCTGGGCTAAAGTAAAAACTTTAAATTTTACTTTCTTATCAATATCAAAGACAAAGCGCGTTACCTTTTTATACTCCCCAAAACGCGGATTAGAAACAGTAGGAAGCTTTATATTATGTGCGGATTTTGTCTTCGCAGGAAGGGCTAAAGCACTCTTTTGAGCGGCTAATACGCCAAGAAATATTACGGCTACAAAAGCTGTAAAATAAAAAACTAGATTTTTACGCAAATTACTCAAATAGTGATCCATAATTTTTATTAATAAGAATTAAAACAATATTGTTAATAATATATTATGCTTTATTTAAAAAGTTTTTTATTAAATAACACTCATTATAAAGATTAACTATTGTCTATATGCTTTAATAGCTTTATGTTAACCAAATCAATTTATGTATTATTTTAGTAGTTAAATTGAAAATTGTGTAGTTTTGAGCCTAAACAGATTGATAACCCATCTGTAGCTATGTAGAAAAACAAAACTCCACAGCAAATATAAAAAAGATACAAACAAGAATGAATTTAAGCATCCAGAAGATTAAAAGCGATCAAAAGCTCCTGCCCGTTAGAGGCTGGTTAGCTGTGTTAACATCTCTTTTAAGTGAAATTTTGGCTGCTAACCCTTTAAATCAAACAAACATCCTTAATCCTGCTCGCTTCTTTGACTTAGAACCCCAGAGGGTTCTAGCATATAACAAAAGCTCGAGCGGTTTAAGATACGGAGAATATTTAAATGACAATACGTATGTTAATCGATGCATCCCACGAAGAAGAAACTCGTGTCAGCATCGTTCATGGAAACCGAGTTGAAGATTTCGACTATGAATCATCTGCAAAAAAACAACTGCGAGGTAATGTTTATCTTGCAAAAATAACCCGCGTTGAACCATCTCTGCAAGCCGCTTTTGTAGAATATGGGGGCAACCGGCATGGTTTTTTAGCCTTCAGTGAAATTCACCCCGATTATTACCAAATTCCAGAAGCTGATAAAAAAGCTATCGTTGCAGAAGAAGAAGCTGCGGTTAAAAAAGCTATGGCTGAACGTAAAGAACGGCGTGCTTCAGAAAAACTGGCTAAAAAAGCCGCTTCGGCAGCGGCGGCTGAGAAAAAAGCAGCGACTGAAAAGGCAAAAAATGACCGCTCTGACGATCATTTAGAAGAAGATACAGATGCAGAGGAAAATATCAAATCAAGTTCTGATGATAAAAGTGATTCTGATGATAAGAGCGATTTTGATGATTCAAAAATAATGTCTGCAAAAACAGCCCCCCCAGAAGAAGTTGTTTCAGAAGAAATCGCCCAAGAGGGGGAAGCTAAGCCTAAAGCTAAAAAAACAAGAAGAAAAAGAGTTCCTAAAAAAGAAAAAGAAACAAAAAAAGATGCGGTTACAGAAAAACCATCTCCCGATTTATTTGAGGAAACAAATAAAAAAGAAGATAATTTAAAAACTGCTCCTGAGATAACATCAGAAACTGAAGAAAAAGAAAAACCATCAAAAACACGTAAAAGACGAAGCAGAAAAAAACCACCTAAAGAAGACAGCTCAAAAGAAATAAACCTCTCTGATGAATTAGATGATGATGAAGATGATGAAGATTACGAAGCACACCTACGTATTCAGATTGCTAAACGCTTGCGCCATCGTTATCAAATTCAAGACGTTATTAAAAAACGTCAAATCATTTTGATTCAAGTTGTTAAAGAAGAGCGCGGCAATAAAGGTGCTGCTCTTACGACCTATCTTTCACTTCCTGGTCGCTACTGCGTTCTTATGCCAAATACGCTTCACGGCGGCGGCGTTAGCCGCAAAATTGCAAATGTACAAGACCGTAGAAGGCTTAAAAAAATTCAATCGAGTCTTAATATGCCAGAAGGAATGGCATGTATTATTCGCACAGCAGGTAAAAGCAGAACCAAGCCCGATATTACCCGTGATTATGATTATTTGAAACGTATGTGGGACGCAATTCGCAACCTTACATTAAAATCCATAGCCCCCTGCCTTATTTATGAAGAAGGCAATCTTATTAAACGTTCTATTAGAGATCAATATACCCGTGATATTGATGAAATTTTAGTAGAAGGCAAAAAAGGTTTTGAGACAGCAAAAGATTTCATGGAAATGCTTATGCCTGCCCATGCTGAAAAAGTAAAATATTACGAAGATAAAATCCCTCTTTTCCACCGTTATCAAGTGGAGAGCCAGCTGGATTCTATGTATAATCCAACTGTGCAGCTTAAATCTGGCGGTTATATTGTCATTAATCCAACAGAAGCACTTGTTTCTATTGATGTAAACTCTGGACGTGCAACTAAAGAGCAGAATATTGAACAAACCGCTCAAAAAACAAATTATGAAGCCGCAGAAGAAATTACCCGTCAATTAAAACTGCGTGATATGGCTGGGCTTGTGGTAATTGATTTTATTGACATGGAAGACAGATCAAATGTCCGCTCTATTGAAAAAAAGATGAAAGACTGCCTAAAATCTGACCGCGCCCGCATTCAAATGGGGCGAATTTCGTCTTTTGGTTTGATGGAAATGTCTCGGCAAAGATTACGGACAGGCGTTTTAGAATCAAGCACCCATAGCTGCCCTCACTGCGAAGGCGCAGGGGTTATTCGTTCTGTAGAATCTCAAGCTCTTCATATTATTAGAATGATTGAAGAAGAAGGCATTAGAAATAGAAGTTCTAAAATAACCATGCATCTTCCTTCTACTGTGGCTATCTATCTTCTTAATAATAAGCGTTCTGATCTTGCTGAGTTAGAGATAAGATACGAGGTTTCAGTAGAAATTTTAATTGATAATGATCTTAGTGATTCTTCTTATAGAATGAACCGTGAAGATTCATCTGAGAAGAAAGAAAAACAAAAAATTGAAAGTCAAAATTCTCTTAAATTAGGCGGCGATATTACATCTTCTCCTGAACAAGAAGAACAGCCTGATCCATCTAAAGACACCGCTGCGCCCAAAAGACGCAGAAGACGGCGTAAAGCCCCTCATCAAGCGGAACAAAATGATAATAAAGCCAATGATGTAGAAGAAACTACTGATGAGAAAGAAACTTCTGAACGTCCAAAGCGCAAACAAAGACGTGGTCCAAGACGCAGTAAAAACGAAAATAAAGAAAACCCGAATTCAGGTAATACCCCTAAAGCTGATGGCATAAAAGAAGAAGGACAAGCTGACCAGAAATCAAAAACTGTTCAAGATAAAAAACCTTCCCCTAAAAGACCTGTAAAAGCTAAAAAAACGGAAAAAGATAAAAATCCTGCGGTTTCCCCTGCCAGTTCTCCTATTGATTCTGGAAAAAAAGAGATTGAAAAAACAGACGACAAACCCAAAAGAACTCGTAGAAAAATAAATAAAGATACGAATGTAAAGCCTGCTGAAAAAGTAAAAGAAACAAAAAAAGAAACAAAGCCTAAAAAGGCGATCCAACCTGAAGCTGCCCCAAAAGAAACGCCTAAAAAACAAGGCTGGTGGCAGCGTACATTTGGGGATTAATTACCGAATTTAAAAAGCTCAGTCATTGCACTGAGCTTTTTTTATTATATCTTTTTAAAATATTCAGATTCAGTACATCCCAGCATCTCTAAAATAAAAAAAAGAAATGATTTAAAGGTAAAAAACATATGGTAATGATAAAGAAACTATTTCTTTCAGCTTTATTTTTTACAATTATAGCATCTTTATTAATCAATCCTGCTTATGCCGCTGGAAGAGGGTTTTCTATTCTTCGAGATGCTGAAAGCGAAATGATTATTCGAAAAATATTAGATCCTATCCTTATTGCGGCTGAGCTAGACCCAGCCTCCGTTGACAGCTACCTTTTAAGCAGTAAGGATATTAATGCCTTTGTTGCGGGCGGGCAGAATATTTTTATCCATTCAGCTCTTGTTTTAAAAGCAGAAACAGCCAACCAATTCATGGGCGTTCTTGCCCATGAAGCAGGGCATATTGCAGGCGGACATTTAAATAATTATTCAGATGCGATCAGTGAGGCAACTTCGGTAAGTTTAATTGGTCTTATCCTCGGCGCAGCAGCCATTGCAGCAGGGGCAAGCGATGCTGGAATGGCTCTTATGTTAGGCGGGCAGCATGTTGCTCATAGAACCATTTTAAAACACACAAGAACGCAAGAATCTTCTGCGGATCAAGCGGCAATGACTTATCTTGAAAAATCAGGTCAATCTGGAAAAGGCATGATGGAGTTTTTAGCTATTTTAGGCGATCAAGAGCTTATCCCTGAAAGATTCCAAGACCCCTATGCCAGAAGCCATCCTTTTTCATCTTGGCGTGTTGCAAGAATTAGACATAGAAATGAAATGTCGAAATTTAGAGATGCTGTAACTGATCCTTTTATTACGGATCAATTTAAACGCCTTCAAGCAAAATTATTTGGTTATTTAAAACCTGCCTATGCTACTCTTGGGAAATACCCGCTCTCTGATCAATCTCTTTATGCCAGATACGCCCGAACTTTTGCCTATCATAAAAGTCATAAGATAGATCTTGCTTTAAAAGAAATTAATTCTCTCCTTAAAGAATCCCCAGACAACCCCTATTTTCACGAAGCAAAAGCGCAGGTTCTTTTTGAAAATGGAAAAATATCTCAATCTCTTATTTCTTATAAAGAATCAGTAAAGCATCTTGATAATTCTCTTCTTCTGATTTCATATGGACATGCATTGATTGCGATGGAAGATGATAAATATTTAACAGAAGCTGTAAAAAACATTGAACAGGGACTTAGAAAAGAGCCTGATAATGCCTTTGGCTGGCTGCAAGCTTCTATTGCTTATCATAGGCTCGGAGATAAAGCCAATACACGGCTGGCAACGGCTGAAAATTTTCTTTTAAGCGGTAATATTGGTGGGGCTATGATTAATGCAAAATATGCCGTAGATTTATTTCCTAAAAACACACCAAAATGGTATAGAGCAAATGATATTCTTGTTACCTCGGCTTCTAATTTGCCAAGCCCTGAGGAATTAAAACAAAAAAGAAAAGATAAAAAACGTAAGTAAGAAAGAGAAGAGATCATTTTTATGACAAAATTTACAACTAAGTTTAAACTATTATTCCAGATCATCAGTATTATAACTATTGGGTTTTATTCAGGGCAAACTGCACTCGCAAAAAAAGATAAAAAATTCTCTGCTACTGAAAAAAAACAAATTGAGAAGATGATTCATGATTACATCCTCAAGCATCCTGAAATTATTCCAGAAGCAATTGAATTATTTAAAAAAAATCCAGAAGCAATTGCACGCTTTAGAGCAAAAATTGAAAAAGAACAAAATCAAAAAAATTCAGAAACTTTAAAAAATGACAATGGTATGATTTATAATGATCAAATCAGCCCCGTTCTTGGAAACCCTAACGGTGATGTTACGCTCGTTGAGTTTTATGATTATAAATGTGGATATTGTAAAAGATCACTCTCTATCATTAAAGAGCTTATTAAAACCGACCCTAATCTTAGAGTGATTTTTAAAGAACTTCCTATTCTTTCAGAACTTTCAAGAACAGCAGCGATCATATCTCTTGCTGTCAATAAACAAGGAAAATTTGAAGGATTTCATACTGCGTTAATGCAAACTAAAAAGAACCTAACGGAGAAAGTTATTTTTGAAATTGCCGAAAAAAATGGCGTTAATATTTCTAAATTAAAAAAAGATATGAATGACCCTCTTATCGAACGCGCCCTAAGAGACAACCATATTTTAGCAAATAAATTAGGAATAGAAGGAACGCCTGGTTTTATTATTGGGGATAAAATCATTCCAGGGTATGTCCAGTCTAATGTCCTTCGAGAAGCAATAAGAAACGCCCGTAATAAGCTTAAAAAGAAATAAATATAAAAATATAAGGAGCTTATTACTTAAAGCTCCTTATTTAATTAACTTTTCAACATAGCAGAGCTTGAAAAATTTAAATCAGCCCTGCTAGCGGCGAAGAAGGGTCAGCATATAGCTTTTTAGGCATTCTTCCTGCAAGATACGCGCTGCGCCCTGCAATAACCGCATGTTTCATCGCTGCTGCCATTAAAATAGGATCTTTTGCTTCTGCAATCGCCGTATTCATTAGAACGCCGTCACAGCCAAGTTCCATCGCTTCTGCCGCTTCCGATGCTGTTCCAACGCCAGCATCAACCAGCACAGGAACGCCTGCCTCTTCAATAATAATTCTAATGCCCACAGGGTTTTGTATCCCAAGCCCAGAGCCAATCGGCGCACCAAGAGGCATAATAGCGCAGCAGCCAATATCTTCTAGAATCTTAGCCTGAATGGGATCATCACTGCAATAAACCATAACATCAAAGCCTTCTTTAATAAGGGTTTTTGCAGAGCTAATTGTTTCTGGCATATTGGGATAAAGCGTTTTTTGATCGCCTAGGACTTCTAATTTTACAAGATTCCAGCCCCCTGCTTCTCTGGCAAGGCGCAGAGTTCTGATGGCATCTTCGCCCGTAAAACAGCCCGCTGTATTTGGCAAATATGTGTATTTTTTAGGGTCTAAATAATTCACAAGCATCGGCTGACTAGGGTCTGTAACATTAACCCTGCGCACAGCCACGGTAACAATTTCTGCGCCTGATGCCTCTACCGCTGTGGCTGTTTGTTCAAAGTCTTTATATTTTCCCGTTCCCACAATCAGGCGAGAATTAAAGACCTTACCAGCAATTGTAAAATTATTTGTATTTTGATTTGTCATATTATTTCTTTCCGCCGCCAATGAAATGAACAATTTCTAATTTATCACCAGAATTTAAGGTTACATTTTCATAATTCGAGCGCACAACGATCTCTTTGTTAAGCTCAATAGCTATTTTTTTACCACTAAGATCAAGCTGCCTTAAAAGCTGCGTTAGCTTAATATTTTTACAAAGCGAATGAATATCACCATTGATTGTTACGTCTATCACTCAATATTCCTAATTTTTTACCTCTGATAATGCAGTAATAGTTTGCAGATTAAGGCTAATAGCTTATAGTATTTAAAAAAAATACGTCATTGCTTTAAATGAGTATTTTCAAATCACTTGTAAAGCTTTATACAAGATGACTAGAGAAATTTTATAGGGCTTTAAAGATTAATCTGCAAGCTTAATAAAACGGCAGGAAACTATAAAAATGATTAGACAAAAGATAATGGTCATTAATGGTCCTAATCTTAATCTATTAGGGGCTAGAGAGCCTGAGGTTTACGGAAGTGAAACTTTGGATATGATAGAAAATAAACTATCTTCTAAAGCAAGCGATCTTGGTCTTGATATTGATTTTCGCCAAAGTAATTTTGAGGGTGATATTATCACTTGGGCTGCTGAGGCTAATCTAAATATGGCAGCGATCATTATTAATGCTGCCGCCCTTACACATACATCTATTGCAATATTTGATGCTTTATCAGCGGTAAATATTCCTGTTGTTGAGGTTCATCTTTCTAATGTTTTTAAACGTGAAAAATTTCGTCATCATTCATATATATCCCCTGCAAGTATGGGCGTGATTTGTGGTTTTGGCGGACAGGGATATATCATGGCTTTAGAGGCTTTAAGTGAAATTTTAAAAAAGAATAAAAAATAATTTACATTAACATTCAAGGAATAATAATAAATGTCAAAAATGCATGTCGATCAGGACTTAATTCGTGACCTTGCTGCGCTGCTTAACGAGACAGACCTTACGGAAATTGAAGTTGCTGATGGCGACCGTAAAATCAAGATTTCAAGAAAGGGAACGCCTGTTGCTCTCGCTGCTGCGCCAGCCGCTATAGTTCCTGCCCCTGCAGCTATAGCAGTCCCTGCCGCAGATGCGTCACATAAAAATACTGTTAAGTCCCCTATGGTCGGAACATTATATTTATCGTCAGAACCTGGGGCTGATGCTTTTATTAAACTGGGAGATACTGTTACCGAAGGACAAACACTCTTTATTGTCGAAGCAATGAAGGTCATGAACCAAATTCCTGCACCAAAAAGCGGCAAGATCACTGCTATTTTAGTGAATGATGGACAGCCTGTTGAATTTGACGAACCTTTAGTCGTTCTTGAATAACAGCTCATTTTAAATAATAATTAAAAACGGACATAACCTATGTTTGAAAAAGTTCTTATCGCTAACCGAGGCGAAATAGCCCTTAGAATTCACCGTGCTTGCCGTGAAATGGGCATTAAAACAGTCGCCGTTCATTCGGTCGCTGATGCGAATGCCATGCATGTTAAGCTTGCGGACGAATCTGTTTGTATTGGTCCGAATGCTTCTGCGGACAGCTACTTAAACATCCCAGCGATTATTACAGCAGCCCAAATAACGGGTGCGGACGCTATTCACCCTGGATATGGCTTTCTTTCTGAAAATGCTCGCTTTGCAGAAATAGTAGAAGAACATGGCATCGCTTTTATTGGTCCAACCGCTGAACATATCAGAGTTATGGGCGATAAAATTTCAGCAAAAGCTACCGTAGAAAAATACGGCATTCCTGTTGTTCCCGGATCAAAGGGTGAAATTCGCAATTATAAAGATGCAAAAAAAGTAGCTGATGAAATAGGCTTCCCTGTTATTGTCAAGGCAGCATCAGGCGGCGGCGGACGGGGCATGCAAATTGTCCGAAGCGCAGATAGGTTAGAAGAAGCAGTAAATACAGCGTCACGGGAAGCAGAAGTTTCATTCGGGGACGGCACGGTTTATCTTGAAAAATTTTTAACCCTGCCCCGCCATATCGAATTTCAAATTCTTGCGGATAAACATGGCAATGTTGTTCATCTTGGCGAACGTGATTGTTCACTTCAAAGGCGGCATCAAAAAGTCTTAGAAGAAGCACCCTCCCCTGCTCTTAATTCTGAAATGAGAATGAAAACAGGAAAAGTGATTGCAGACGCTATTAAAGCTATTGGTTTTGTCGGTGCGGGAACAATTGAATTTTTATATGAAGAGGGTGAATTTTATTTCATCGAAATGAATACCCGCATCCAAGTAGAGCACCCGATTACTGAAATGATTACAGGCATTGACCTTGTACGCGAACAAATACGTGTTGCCGCAGGGCAGCCTTTAACGATGTCTCAAGAAGATATTAAATTCCATGGTCATGCGATTGAATGCCGCATTAATGCAGAAGATCCCTTCACTTTCATGCCTTCACCTGGAAAGATCAAAACATATCACCCTCCTGGTGGATTAGATGTTCGGGTTGATTCGGCTCTTTATGCGGGATATTCAATTCCGCCCTATTATGATTCTATGATTGCAAAGCTTATTGTTCATGGAAAAAGCAGAAATGACTGTTTAATGCGCCTGCGGCGTGCGCTTGAAGAATTTGTTATTGATGGGGTCAAAACAACCATTCCGCTTCATGAAAAACTCATCAGAGAACCTGATTTTATTGATGGGAATTATGATATTCACTGGCTTGAACATTATCTGGATAATTTAGATTTAGATAATTTATAAACCAATGCCAAAGATCATTAAATAAATGACAGAGATTACGGCGCAAACTCTCCTTAATGCCTATGCACAAGGTATTTTCCCCATGGCAGAAAGTGCCGATGATGGCTCTCTTTTTTGGGTTGATCCTGATCGGCGTGGAATTTTTCCTTTAGAGCAATTCCACGCTTCTAAAAAACTTCTAAAAACTATAAAACAGCAAAAATTTGACATCAAGCTAGATCATGATTTTGATCAAGTCATTCACGCATGCGCAAAAACTAACCCACAAAAAGGACGCAATGAAACATGGATTAATACAGATATAATGCGCCTTTACCGTGAATTATTTGACCATGGTTTTGTTCATACTGTTGAATGCTGGAAAGACAATGATCTTGTAGGAGGGCTTTATGGCGTTTGCCTTAACGGAGTTTTTTGCGGTGAGAGTATGTTTCATACTGTAACAGATGCCAGCAAAGTTGCTCTTTGCTATCTTGTGGCAAGGCTTAAATATGGCAAATTTTCACTTTTAGATACGCAGTTTTTAACGCCCCATTTAAAAAGCCTTGGGGCGGACGAGATTACACGCTCTGAATATAAAGAAAAATTAGCACAAGCACTGGAAAATACGGCAGCAGATTATTATTCTATGCCGCTAGATTTAGAAAGTTCTAGCATTTTACAATTAGTCACCCAAACATCATAAACGCCGTGTTCTAAGGGGGATAAAGCAGGACTTGAAGCGAACATCCATCCTTTAAAAACAGGTCTTAATGAGCCATCATTCTGATAATCACTAATCATAAGAAATGCCGTTGTTTCTGGCTTTTCTTCAGGCGGATTTTTTCGGCATTTAAGGGCTGTTATTTCAAGCGTCCCAAAACGCATCTTTTCCCCTATTTGAATATCAATAGATGTGAGCTTAGCTGAAATTTTATTAAGCGCTCCCAGCGTCACCACTTGGATTTTATTTTCATCAGAAGCGTGAGTCACATTAGTGAGAGTTAATATTGCAAAAAGAGCAAGCGGTAAAAAGCTATTTTTTATCTTTATTATCATCATCTGAGCCACCTGCAAATTTATCAAGCAGCCTTAGGAAATCAACAGACCCTTGTGTTTCTGTAATTTCGCCGCCATCTTCCAAATATTCATCACTGCCCCCTGGGTCAAGAACAAGATAATTACCGCCAAGAAGACCTTCGGATGTAATTTTTGCAAAAGTGTCTTCTGGTAATTTAATAGATGAATTAATTTTCATTTCAACAACTGCCATAAATGTATCGGCATCAAGAGAATATCCTGTAATAACCCCTACATTAATGCCGCTAATTTTAATATCTCCGCCAACAGATAAACCATCAATTTTATCAAATTTCGCCGTTAGGATATATCCATCAGAAGAAGAAGCCTTAGAATGATTAAACGCAAAATATAAAAAACTTCCCGTAACAACAAGGACAATAGCCCCCATAATCGTTTCAACAATATTATTTTTCATTCATGCGTCCCTATTTTACAAACTTAAACTTACTTTTAAATTATGACAAAATTATGCAGCTCCATTAAAATTTAAATCAGATAAAACCTAGGAATTAAGGTGTCCATGCCTCATAATCCCCTGTAGATTTTTTTCGAACCCCTGTGTTATTTAAACTTCCAAGCGGTGAATAAGCATCCACTGTCCCTGTTTTATTTGGCTCATGAGCTTTTTCCCATGATTGCATCGCCATTGGTTTTTCCACCGGCGTATCATCAATAGTATAATGAATCCAAGCATGCCATTCTGGCGGAATGCGAGAAGCATCTATATCACCATTATAAATAACCCAGCGGCGATTATCTTTCTTATGAACATAATATACGTTCCCTTGATCATCTTCACCAACTTTTTTACCTTGAAACTTTGTAAAAATGCTCGTTCCAATCGTTGCATTATGCCACCAACCAAAGATTTTTCTAATAAGAGCTACAATCATAGGGTCTTCCTATCTCTAAACTTTAAATATTCATTCTACTCTATAAGCCATCAAAGCTTTATAAACAATCAGAAATAAAAATGGTTAAAAAACATAAAACCATCTCATTTTCTTTATCGCTTTAAACTAGTTGATAAATGCTGACAAAGCTTTAAGTTTTTATTATAATTACCCAAATATTAAAATAGCCCCCCTTCTTTTGTTTTTTTACAAAACACTATATATTGATAAAAATAAATTTTCGAACACTATATATTCTATATTATACAGTATACAATGTACAATGTATAGTGTCTAGAAGTAGTAGGCGCGTGTGTTTGTAGGTAGTTAGCTTGGCAAAGCTGTCCAGTCTAGATGTAGTAGGC
>JADGEY010000460.1 GCA_016744185.1 Emcibacteraceae bacterium
ACACACACACACACACACACACACACACACACACACACACACACACACACACACACACACACACACACACACATATTAACAATTACTTTACTATGACAAAACAATATAATTTTACTATCAATTAAATTAAACTATTGAGAATACACTTCAAAATGCCAAATATATCTAACAAACTTAAATAATAATACTTTACAGACCTCCCAGATTAACTGACCCTCTACCTACACTAAATGAAATACTTACCGATATACACGATGAAGACAACTTTATACTACTAGGTGACTTTAATATTAACCCAACCTCACACACTTTTACTAACTTACTTAACGATGGCTTGAACCTGAAACAACACATCACTGAACCGACTTATAGTAAAGCTAATATACTAGATCTAGTTATTACCCGGAATACCTTTTACATGCTATCAACTACTGTAGGGCATCAACTCACTGATCATAACATACTATATTTAACAATTGATCGCTATACAATCTTACTTAACTAACATGAAATTCTCACTAAAAAATGATCCGACTGACTCGATATATAACTGCCTTGAAATAGATGTCCCTTAAGGTAGTGTACTAGGACCTCTACTTTTCAATATTTACACAAATCACATAGACACTATTATAT
>JADGEY010000462.1:246-635 GCA_016744185.1 Emcibacteraceae bacterium
ATATATATGTGTGTGTATGTATGTAGTATATAATTATTTACATCATATTCAAATACAGATATACAGTTGTTAACGGGAGCTACGTTATGTGTAGTAGTGTCTTTAGTTGTATATCTGAATATAACCAAGAGAGTTAGTACTACACAAGATGAACTACCCAAAATCGAATCAGGTTATGATCACGTGACCAACTAACTATTAACACCCATGCATACAAACACACGCAATCGCAAACGTAAACACTCACACACACACACACACACACACACACACACACACACACACACACACACACACACACACACACACACACACACACACACACACACACACACACACACACACACACACACACACACACACACACACACACACACACATACACACAC
>JADGEY010000463.1 GCA_016744185.1 Emcibacteraceae bacterium
ATCATCACTATTATCGTAATTATCATCATCATTATCATCATCATCATCATCATCATCATCATTCAATTGTTCTTTTAAATTTAACTTTAACCGCATTTGACACCATTAGACAAGATATTCATATTAAATAATAGAACGTTCTCTGTTTTAATTGGTGATACTCTTTCAAAATCATCCAAAGTTAATTATGGTTTATCACAAGGAATCATTCTTGGTCCTTTGTTATTTTCGATTTATATTCTCCCCTAGGGAACATTATACAATCGCATGGTTTTCATTATAATTATTATATAGTAGATAATCAGATTTTAAATCAAATTCCTATATCATAATGAGATAATCAATTATCTTTCTGACGTTAATATATGATTATTGCTGATCAACCTTCTCTCTGCAAATCAACCTGCAAATCTGAATTGCTTAACTTTTGAACGTATTCTATTGTATTTTCAGACTTGAGCAATGATAACGTTATTATTCCCCCTCTACAAGTTGTCAAATAGTTAAGCTTTTTATTGATTCTGATTTAACTTTTATTTCCTATATATCACATGTTTGTAGAAAGCTAAATCTAATATAGTATATAATTAGAATTACAGAGAATTTATCAATTTGTGTAGAAAGCTAATTATAAT
>JADGEY010000464.1:0-475 GCA_016744185.1 Emcibacteraceae bacterium
CTAAATAAGTAACTAGAAAATCATAAATCACTAAATTATAAATATTTGTAATCATGAATAGAGAGTTATAATATATATACTATTCAATATTGTATATTAACAATCTTTGAAAATCTATTTTTAGAATTGTAATTTAAAATTTATATTTTAATAATCTTTATTATAGGCAATATATTATAAATAATAAATACATATGTGGATATTATATATAAATACATATATTGTATTATATGCAAAAATCTAATGTGTCGTATTTAACTATTTTAATGTTTAAATATGATAACATATTATATTTATATTTAAAACAGTATATAAATCTTACATTTTCATTGATACATTAAAATTCATTTAGATGATAAATAAAAAATATAAACTATAAATAAAAAAATACAAATTTACTAATATTAATATTTATTATTATTCCCATAATCATGATAATAAATTAGTATATATTGCAATGATTGTTTAATAGTTT
>JADGEY010000464.1:482-634 GCA_016744185.1 Emcibacteraceae bacterium
CTAAATAAGTAACTAGAAAATCATAAATCACTAAATTATAAATATTTGTAATCATGAATAGAGAGTTATAATATATATACTATTCAATATTGTATATTAACAATCTTTGAAAATCTATTTTTAGAATTGTAATTTAAAATTTATATTTTAAT
>JADGEY010000466.1 GCA_016744185.1 Emcibacteraceae bacterium
GCGATAGATGGCAAGCACATCATAATAAAGGATGTACCTAAATCTAGATCTTATTATTATAACTATAACGAATTTAATAGTATCATTATAATGGCATTTGTAGATGCCAACTATAAATTGCTGTTTTAATGGTTTGTCAGATATAGTTTTTCTTAAAATTTCAACTAATTTTTGAAAGATCATATCTTCTTCTGACTGCCCTTTCCTTTTTCTACTAGGCATTCTGTTTAAATGAATACATCTAGAAAAATTAATAAATTAATTTAAAACTATATATAGTTAAAACTCAACTATTATTTAGAACAATTTAAAAAAATTTAGAGTTAAAAGATTAATTAATAATATTTCAATCTTAACAATACTGATAGTAATTATGATATAGTTTTCATAGATGTTTTCATAAATATAGATATACATTATAGAGGTACATAATTAATATTAAATAAGAGATACATTAAAGATTAATATAAAAACAAAATATAAAGAAGAGACTAAAAATAAAATAAATATTTGTTAAGATTATTATTAATACAGCATACTGTTATACTATTTTAAATAAAAGAAAAAAATTAAAAAATACTATCATTAGAATTCGCATTATTATATAATAATCATATTATACTACTCATACAC
>JADGEY010000467.1 GCA_016744185.1 Emcibacteraceae bacterium
CACACACACACACACACACATACACACAAATACACACACACACACACACACACACACACACACACACACACACACACACACACACACACACACACACACACACACACACACACACACACACACACACACACACACACACACACACACACACACACACACACACACACACACACACACACACACACACACACACACACACACACACACACACACACACACAATCTAACCACTCCCAATTGATCGTATTGAGATTTTAACAGTTGAATATTCGTAGAAGAACAATTTTTTTCCACGGGAACTGAACTGTGCATTCTTACTTGAGAAATTAAACTGTTCAGCCTTGCCTGTGCATGGGGAGTGGGGTTTATGTGGGGGAGGTGGTTTAGGTAGGAGGATGGTATTACTGTTGGGAGGAGGTTTGGTGGACTATTATGGGTTTACCTGGATGTTTGGGGAAGGAAGAATGTAAGTCAGTTAGATACGCAAACGTTAATACTATTAACTATATTAGTTATTTATTAGTTACCACTATTAACTTAATAGTGGTAAATGTGAACTTATGATTTGTTTAAATGTTTATAAATAAACTATTGAATTTTAACAAATGAATCATTAATAGATAGATACATAG
>JADGEY010000468.1 GCA_016744185.1 Emcibacteraceae bacterium
TAATTATACACAATAACATGGGATATAAATGTAAATAATATATATTTTTATTAAAAATGAAATATAAATTATTGACATCACAAATTATGCATGGCTTCAAGCATACAACGACAACCACAAGACGAAGAGGAAACGAAAAGCATTATTTTCACGCTACACCATCAAATATCACATATACAGTTTTACCACTGCCATATTCAGACTAGTGCGACTGCTATATACACACACACACACACACACACACACACACACAAGGCTATCCTACGTCATCTTTATAAAGACGAGTAAACATCTATCGCAGAGATAGCGACGGTGGTGGCGGGACGTGTGTTTTACGCGTGAATTCATAATTCCACGGCAAAATGGAAACGACATGGTTTTTATAAACGCATAGTTTATTGACGGTGAACGGAGAAAAAAAAAAGGTGTAAGAATAGTAGTAGTAAGTAAGTAGTAAGTAGTAAGTTGGTAAAAAGGCGGATTGAGAGTTCACGGGTGACTTAGCGTTGGCGTTGTCTAGGAGCAGACTTCAGGATGTTGTCTACTCTGAGGATCATCTCGGCAGCTTCTGAAGCGCTCAACAACACCTGTTGTTTCACCTTGAAAGACTCCGTGATGCCAATGTCATCCATC
>JADGEY010000046.1 GCA_016744185.1 Emcibacteraceae bacterium
AGATTCTTTTCTTTTAGCCTCTCTGGGTGCAGAAGTTACCATGATCGAACGTTCCGCTAAAATCTATAAAATTTTGAAAGAGGGCATGGAAAAGGCAAGACATGCAGATCATAAAATCTCTGAAGTCATCAGCCGCATGACGCTGCTTTATGGTGATGCTAAAACTCTATTGCCGCAGCTTAAGCCCGAGGTTATTCTGATAGACCCCATGCATCCGCCCCGAAAAAATTCCGCCTTGGTTAAAAAAGAAATGCGCCTTATCCGCCAAATCGTTGGAACAGATGACGATTCCATAGAGCTTATGAAAGCCGCCTTAGCCTGCGCATCAAAACGTGTCGTGCTTAAATGGCCTCAAAAAGCAGAGCCGATGGCAGGAATCCCTGCACCCTCGCACCAAATTTTGGGAAAGTCCACCCGCTATGATGTCTTTATGACTTCTCTTTAACTTATAAAATAGGGGGGTCTTTAGCCTATTAAAATAGACGCAAATATGTCACTATGAAGCAAGTATAAAAAACTTATATAAAGTAAATTAAAGAGGATTTAATTTTCACCTTCTAAAAAGAATATAAATATGACCCCTGCTCTTCACTTTATTTCACAAAATGCCCATGATGTTTCTGTAGGGGAAAGACGTGTTCTTTTTCATATCCCCACCTCATCTCTTTTTGATTTAGATGATATTACAGGTGATATTTATGATTTTTTTAAAGAAAAAATCACCGTGAGCAAGGAAGATATTAAAGCCGCCTTTAAACGTAAATATACGCCCGATGATATTTTAGAAGTTATTGAAGATTTTTTAGAAATGGAAATCATTCAGGGCGATAAAAACCCTCACCCCCATAATCCAAAAGTAACCATTAAAAACTACCCTCTAAGCACCATTATTCTAAATGTAAATACAGGCTGTAACCTTGGCTGTAGCTATTGCTATAAAGAAGACCTTGTAGCCCCTGCCAAGGGGGAGCTGATGGGGTTTGAGACCGCTCAAAAATCCATTGACCTTCTTTTAAAAGAAGGTAAGAGCAGGGACAGAGTAAATATTGTATTTTTTGGCGGCGAGCCTTTAAGCAATATGCCGCTGATCAAAGCGGCGGTAGAATATGCTGAAAGACGCTGCGCAGAAGAGGGGAAGAAAGTAGATTTTTCCCTTACCACCAACGCTACCCTTCTGACCCCTAAAATAATTGATTATTTAAACCGCCATAGATTTGGTATTGCCATTAGCATGGACGGACCAAGAGAGGTTCATGATAAAAACCGTAAAACCATCGGCGGTAAAGGCACTTATGATGTGGTATCGAAAAAAGCTAAGATGCTGCTTGATCATTATACCGCAAGACCTGTTGGCGCGCGGGTGACCCTCACCGCGGGGGTTACAGATGTTATGTCAATTCATCATCACCTAAAATATGATCTTGGTTTTGCAGAAGTTGGTTTTGCGCCCGTCACCTCTGGTGATATGTCGTTTTTTAATCTTAATAATGCCGAGCTTCATGAAGTTTTTCAAAATATGAAAAAACTTGGCGAAGATTACACTGAGAAAGCCCTGAGGGGCGAAAATAACGGTTTTTCGAACATGCACCAAATGATGACAGACCTTTATGAAGGAACGAAAAAAGCTCTGTCCTGCGGCGCAGGCGTGGGGCTTCTTGCGGTCGATCATAAGGGTGACCTTAATCTTTGTCACCGCTTTACAGGCTCTGATATTGAGCTGTACGGCAATGTTGATACGGGCATTAAGAAAAAAGAACTAGGCGCATTCATTGAAAAGAGAGCCAGCCGAACAGGCACAGCCTGCGATACATGCCGCATTCGAAATCTATGTTCTGGAGGCTGCTATCATGAATCATACGCCATGTATGATGATATTTATAAGCCTACCTATCATTATTGTGACTTGATGAGAGACTGGATTGACGCAGGCATTAAAGCCTATGTTGAAATTTTACATCATAATCCAAGCTTCTTTGAAAAGCACGTAAGCCCAAGGGTTCTTCTGCAAAATAGAAGCATCTCTGAGCAGCAGCATTAACAGTGGTTATAAACAGAGCATCTTTCATTAAAAAAACCGCCTTTGCAGCTTTTGGTTCAGCCGTTTTACTGGCGCTGTGCATTATTTTTTTTCCCAGCAGTACCTTAATATCTCTTACCGAACGGGGGTTAATTTTTTTAAGCTGCCTCGTGACAATCACCGCCTTTTTTACAAATAATTTACGCTCACTATTGCTTAAATTTAATTTCGCGCTGCTGATTTTTCTCTGCCTTGCTTTATCTTTGCATTTGGGTCTTGATCATTTTCAGTACCGCTATGTCTGGCTTTATAGTGCGCCCGATTTGAAATTATATCTAAAAATATCCAATTTATGGGGCGGTGAAGAAGGAACAGTTTTATTTCTTGCCGCCCTGCTTTCCTATTTTTCCGTTCGCCTTAGAAAACATTCTATTTGGACGGTAAGAGGCATTATATTGCTGATCTTGCCTTTTTTAATTGGGCTGGTTTTTTGGCATCCCTTCAGCCTCACCACAGCGCAGCAATTCGCCCATGCCCCCTACCAAGGAATGAACGCTCACCTGACTAAATTTTGGATGGCTATTCATCCGCCTTTAATTTTTATAACCTACGCCATGCTTCTTGTGCCAGCAGGCGCAGCCCTTGAAGCGATGATCAAAGGCAGGGGGCCTTGGAAAGAGCTTGCCTTAAAATATAGCAGAGGCGCATGGGTGATTTTAAGCGCAGGGCTGATCAGCGGAATGTGGTGGGCATATGAAGATTATTTTTATGGCTCTTTTTGGCATTGGGATCCCGTTCAGACAGCCTCTTTCGTGGTTTGGTGTTTTTTAACCGCCTATCTTCATGGGCTTAGAAGCTATAATCCAGAGGGGGCATACGCTAGAATATTACCTTTCTTAGCTCTGTTAACGGCGGCGGCAGGCATAGGTTCAATGCTGGTAAGCCGCAGCGGCGTTCTTGCAAGCTCTCACCAATATATCGGCAGCACTTCCCTAAAACTTTTTGGTTTTATCAGCCTGTCGCTCCTCATCACAGCCCTAGGCGGGCTTATAATATCACAGGTTATAGCACGGAAAAAACTCGCTCGGAAAAAACCTGAATTAACCCAAAATCTCACCCTAAACCCAAGGTCTAAATTAAGCCTTGAATCTACATTAAGCTCCACATCTACATTAGCCCCAAAGCTTAAACTAACCCACACATCTAAACTAACCCCCAAGCCCAGATTAACAGAATCTCGCTTGATGATTTGGATTTCCATTTGGGGATTTTTTATCCTTGGTCTGGGGGGCTGCTATTTTATTGCAGAGGCTTATCTACGTGCGCTGCTTGAAATAGATAAAGATAAAATGCCTATTTTCTTTTCTCTTATTCAGGGGGTGAGTTCTTCGGATTTTATGCAATATTTAAGCTCCCAAAATCTTCATTGGACGGTTGATAATTTTGCTCTTAATCAAATGGCTGTTCCTGCCACCTTCATCATCGCTCTTGTCGGCGGGCAAAAATTCTTACCTTTTTCCTCTTTTAAACTGCGGTTTTTATCAAGCGTTATCGCCATCATATTCTGCATTATTTTAGCCCAGTATATCAAACCTCTTGAACGAATTTATAGCGGAACGGGGCTTACATCTTCTAAAACGCGGGATAATTTTTATGCTCTTAATATGCTGCTTGGCATGGTAGGGTATTTTACGTTAGCAAGCTTTCTTTATATCCTGCCCAGAAATATTATGGGGGCAAGCGATAAAACATATTTTAAATATCGAGCCCCCGTTGGGCTGGTTCATATGGGCGTTATGATCGGGCTTTTTTCTGCGCTCTGCGCTAGTATTTTAGACCAAAATATTATTAAAAAAATTACTCTTCCCGACGAATATGATACTAAAATTTATCTCTCTGATACCCATAGCATCACTGTGACAAAGCCAAAATCTCTCATGTCACGCCCTAACCACTATAAAGCCGTCAGCCAGATTAAATTAACCCTGTCAGACCAAGAAGAAGATATTTTCAAATATGGTCAAAGCCTTTATCAAGATAACCGCAAAACTCTATTAGGCGATTTTGGCGCAATCCGCCAATATTGTGAAGCCATAGATTACCGTTTTGCCCGTGCATCACGAGATAATCACCATATGATTCACCCCTATATCTACCGCTCTGTGACCTATGATTTGCAAATTTGGCTGCCCGCATCCCCAACCCCCAATCCTTCCCTTTTAGAGGAGAGCAAAGACTATTATATTATCGTTAAAAAATTCCCGATGATGACGTTTCTTTGGCTTGGGCTGTGCCTTTCCCTTGCAGCGGGGCTTTATTACGCTATATTTTCAAAGTCTAAAGGCTTGGTAAGGATCAAATGAGCTTTAAAAAACATATCGTCATTATCGGAGCGGGCCCCGCTGGGGTTTTTGCCGCCTGCGGGCTTTATGATCGGGGCTTTAAAAACATCACACTCATTTCACGCCTCCGTTCCCAAAATACAGGGGGGCAAAATAATGGGGGGCAAAACACAGGAGAAGGCATATCGGCGAGAGTTACCGAGATCATAAAGCATTACGCGCTCCCCCATACCCTCCATTCTATCGGAGAAGAAGTTCAAAGATTTGCCCATTGGAATGGCACGTCTCAAAGCCAAAACCGTGAATTTATTTTAGACCGAGAAAAATTTGATCAAGCCCTTTTAAAAGATGCCAAAGAAAAAGGCATTAAAATCATTAACGCCAGAGTGACAAAACTTAAAAAACAGCCGAGCAGAATATGGAATATTCACTATGAAAATGCACAGGGCAGCAGCCTTATAAAAGCAGATTTTCTGATAGAAGCACGGGGCAGAGAAGCCAAATTAGGCAGCCCCCTAAAACAGCCCAATACCCCCAGAACAACTGCGTTAGCAAGACGCTATAGCACGGCGCAGGATTTAGAAGCCATGACCTCTATCGCTTCTTTTAAAAAAGGCTGGGCATGGTTTTTAAGGGACGGCAAAGGATCGGCCTATCTGCAAATATTTATCAGCAGTGAAAAAGGCGAGCTGCCCCCTAAAGATAAGCTGGAGCACTATTTTAGCCATATCATAGAAAATATCCCCCAAGCCCAGAAATGGCTTGAAGGATCATCTGCCGCACCTGATGCTTTAACTGTTCGAACAGCCTCCCCTATCCGCCGAGCTAGCGTTATTGGAGATGATTTTTTAAACTTAGGCGATGCTGCCATGGCGCTTGACCCTTTATCTGGAAATGGCATTTTTTACGCTATTGGTTCAGCGGTCAGTGCCGTGCCTGTCATCGCAACTCTCTTGCTTGAAAAGAAAAATAAACAGGCGGCTTTTGATTTTTATAATGAGAGAATAAATGTCATTTTCGAAGAAGCCTGCCGCACCGCACAAGAATTTTATAAAAGTGAAGAACAATGGGTACATGAGCCTTTTTGGAAAGCCCGCTCAAACGAGCCGCTGCCTTCTTCCCAAGAGCCTGCCGCAGACCCTAACCTTGCCTCTGCCTCTGCTCTCGCCCCTGCCCATACCGCCCGAAAGTCCGTTGTCAAAAACGGCTTTATTGAGCTTGAAGATATTATTGTAACCCCAGATCACCCCAGAGGCGTATGGCAGATCAATAATATCCCCCTTGTAAAGCTGCTTGAATTACAAAATGAAAAAACATATGCTCCCCTACAGCTTGCCAAAATATTTAGCGTATCCGAAAATGACATTAAAGTAGCAATCCGCTGGCTAGAAAACCTGAATATGAGCCACAAAAATGAATAGCCCCAAAATGAACATCACAGAAAGAAAAAATGCCATCTCTTGGGTAAAAAGCTTTATTTTACCTGAAAAAATGCCGCTTATTCGGGTGATGCTGCTGTCCGCTTTTATGACATCTGCCGCCCTTGCCCAGCCCTATTTAACCAAGCTGCTGATTGATGATGGTCTTATGGCAAAAAATATGACTGTGGTTATAAATCTCGCTCTTATTCTCATTTTTCTGTCCGCACTGGTTCTTATTCTAACGGGCTTTAACCGCTGGCTCTATGTGAAATTATCGGGGCGGATTTTATTTAACCTGCGTGAAGATGTCTTTCGTCACCTTTTACAACTTAGCCCCTATTTTTATAATCGCTGGCGCAGAGGCGACATCTTGGCACGGCTGGACGGGGACGTTGCGGCAGTACAGCGGTTTTCAACCGATAGCCTTCTTAGCCTTGTTAATGGATCGCTTGGGCTGATCGGAAGTCTGATCATTATGCTTGCGTTAAGCTGGAAGCTAACGATTATTGCTTTTATTTTACTACCGCTTCAAATTCTATTTTTAAAATTCATGCGTCCCAGAATTGAAAGATCGAATAGAGATTTACGGGAAAAATCATCAAATTTAAGCAGCTTTCTAATCGAAAAAATCTCATCGGTGAAATTTATCCAGTCCTTTTTTAAAACCCGTAAAGAAGAAGATAATCTCTCTTCCCTTAATGAAGATTATTTAAAGAACCTGCTTTCTCTTCAGATCATTAATCATGTTACCAGCGGCGTTCCTGCTTTTTTGGGTATTATTGCAACCGCAATGGTTTTTATCTTTGGAGGATATTATATTATTCAAGGAGAGGAGAGCATTGGAACTTTAATCGCCTTTACCGCCTATATGGGGCGTGCGGCAGGCCCGCTGCAAAGCTTTTTGGGGCTTTATGCCGCTTATCAAAGAGCGATGGTCAGCCTTGTGCGGATCAAAGAGCTAAAAGATCAAAAAGTCACTATTCCGTTAAACTCAAATCCTGTAGAGATCGCTTCAAATGCAGCAAAGGACTTAATATTTAAGCAGGTTAGCTATTTTCATGATGCAGATCAGCAGCACGGAGTTCGGGACGTTAATATGACCCTTAAAGCGGGAACAAAAATTTTAATATCTGGTGCATCTGGCTCTGGAAAATCCACATTAACCGATTTAATCCACCGCCATTTTGACCCTGAAAAAGGCGGGATTACTTACGCTGATATTGATCTTAAAGATTTAAGCTTAGAGCAGCTTCGGTCTGAAATTGTCATTATTGACCAAAATATTACTCATTTTAGAGGGACGTTCTGGGAAAATATCACATATGGCGTAAAGAATGCCACAGTTCAGCAAGTTCATAATGCCGCCCAGATCGCTCAAATACATGATTTTATCATGGCGCAGCCAAAGGGCTATGATACTCTGATCGGAGAACAGGGAAGCGATCTTAGCGGCGGACAACGGCAGCGAACGGCTATTGCCAGAGCCTTACTGATAAAGCCTAAGATACTCATCTTGGACGAATCGACATCCGCTATTGACCAGAAAACAGAAGAAGAAATCTACCGCTTAATCGATTTAAATTTTAACAGTGCTACCCTTATCATCATTAGCCATCATCTTGGTCAAATAGGAAAGCTGGATCAAATCTATTCCATGACAGACGGCAGATTATCCAAGGTTCAAGCATGAGCGATATACCCCTAAAAGCGGCTCAAAATTTAAAAATTGGCGTTATTGATAGCGGCGCATCTTTGGAACAATCTTCTTATATTGAAGAGCAGTGCCGCTTTGTGCAAGATTCCACCTCCCAAATTTCTTTGCAGAAAGCCGAGCCTGACGCTTTAGGGCATGGCACTAAAATTAACGAGATCATTCATTATCACGCTCCAAGTGCGCAGCTATATTGCGCTCAAGTATTTGACAGGCAAGGTGCGGCAACAGCCGCCATCATCGCTGCTGCTACCCAATGGCTTATCACTCAGAATGTCTATCTGATACATCTAAGTTTAGGGCTTCGGGAAGATAGGGAAATCTTACGAAATGCTTGCCAAAAAGCAGCGCGGCATAATATTATTATGGTTGCATCATCTCCTGCTATGGGCGCAGTTCCCTATCCTGCGGCTTATCCAGATGTCATTGCGGTAACAGGCGATGCAAGATGCACGGTAGATGAGACCGCTTTTTTAAAAGACAGCTCTCAAGCGGACTTTGGCGCATCTCCTTATGGGCTGAATGATAAATATGGGGCTGGCGGCTCTAGCATGGCGGCGGCTCATGTGACGGGGCATATTGCAAAATTCGCTCTGCCGAAAGAGAGGGCTCGGGACATGCTGATTAAAAATGCGGCATATCATACCGCTCAAAAGCCGCCCCGAAATATAAATGAGCAAAAGACATGACAGATCAAAAACAAACCGCAGGGTCAGCAAAATGGCTAGAATCTCTGAATAAAAGCATTAGCACTTTGGGCAGCGATGAATTTGAAGACCATTTATTTACGCTGGTCAATAGCCTGCTCCCCGTTGATCATTGCACGGTTTTCTTTAGCGGTGAAGGGGGCAAGACAGAGCATCTTTTTACAAAAAGCACATTAGATGAGGAAGTCTGTATCGCTCTTGCCCGTGCCTATACTAATGGGTTTTATGTTGATGACCCAAACCGTGCGCCTCTTGCAAAAAAGGCAAAAACATCAAAAAACAACAAAAGAGATGTCACCATTCTGCCTCATAGACCAACAGAGGGTTATGACAAAAAATACCAAGAAGAATTCTTTAACAAAACAGGGCTTAATGATAAAATCTCAAGCCTGCTTCAGACCGCAAGATATAACATCTATTGCAGTTTTTACCGCCTAAAGCCGTCTCCTGTTTTTAAGGATCATGAATTTCAAGAATTATCTGAGATATTACCGCTTTTAACCAATCTTATTTTCAAACATTCACGGCTTAAAAATATCAATAAAAAAGAAATACTTCAAACAGATATTACGGTACATACGCCCCTGAGCAGATCACCTGAAATGCTCAGCGAATTTCTGGATTCTAAAAGTAATATTTTTGCCGCTCTTACCACCCGTGAAAAAGAAGTCTGTAGCAGAATTATCACAGGCTACAGCTCGGAAGCAATCGCTCTTGATTTAAAAGTTGCCCTTTCCACGATTCACACCTACCGTAAAAGAGCCTATTCAAAACTAGGAATTTCATCGCAGAATGAACTCTTTAGCCTATGCCTTGAATTTATGCCTCTTCCATAAAAGGCTCAAGCATGAATTTTAAATATAAAATATTATATATAGAACAATCAAATTCTTATTTTATTTTCTAATAAATTGCTTTGTAGTAAATTTGACTAATGGTTGTTTTTTTGCTAGCCTGAATCCAAAGATAAATAATAAACAATAATAATCTTACCAAAAATAACGAAATATAGTAACGGGCAAAACACAAAAATGGATTGTTTTTTTCCAACAGAAACGATTAAAGCAGCAGATCGTGCCGACTATTGGGCTGACTTTCTTGTCACTGTTTGTGGTAATTTTGATACAGTCGTTGATGATTGGCAGGATTTTAAGGGTCATATTGGCATTCGAAATTCTGGCGGCTTTGATGTGGCAGAGATTTCTAATAATGCCCGCAAGGTTATTCGGACAAAAAAACATGCCGCCGCCAGTAATGATAAATATTGCTTTTTAATCATGCAGCAAGAAGGGACGGCGATGCTTTCCCAAAATGGCAGTGACGTGTTTTTAGAAAAAGGCGATATGACCATTATCGATTCTGCCTATCCCTCTGTTTTTCAATATGATGGTTTTCACCGCCAAATATCACTTCACATTCCGAGGAATTTAATCGAGAGCTGTTTTTCAGACCATAAAATAGAAAAAGCAACCCTCATTTCGGGCGCAAAAGGAATGGGAGCAATTACCCGTAACTTTTTACATTCCATGTATTATGAAGCCCATGAGATAGAAGATCAGGATTTTACAACAATGCGTGAAATGCTGTTAAGGCTGCTCAGCACTACATTTCGGGGTGATGCGCCCGAAAATACTGTGGATTTAAAAACACGGCTTTTAAATATCATTCATCAAAAAATTGAACAGCATCTTACAGACCCAGAACTTTCTCCCTTACTCATTGCAAGTAAGGTTGGAATTTCGACACGGCACCTGCATAGATTATTCAAATTAAAGGGCATCTCGCTTGGAGAATGGATTAGAAAAAGACGGCTTCATGAAGCCAGAAAGCAGCTTGCAAATAATTATTTTTCTAATCACAGCATCATCCAGATTGCTTTTTTCTGGGGCTTTAATGATGCCGCCCATTTTAGCCGTGTTTTTAAGGCTGAATTTGGCATTTCCCCAAGGCAGTTTAGGCAATCGAAAAGAATAATGCAGTAAGATTGCTCATTTTAAAAATGTGCCAATTTAAAGATTAAAATTAACTTGGCACAGAAGAACATTTTTACAGGCACTCTAAGACAAGAAAACATGTCTGTAATTATGCTAAATCTTAATTAATGAGAGAAAACTCTAATATTGAGACAAATATAAAGACCATAAACACATTATAACAGGGAGTATTTAGGAAATGAAAATCCTTAAGAAAAATAAATTAATCAAACTATCCACGGGCGTATGTATGGCTGCAATGCTTTGTACGCATGGGATCGCTCTAGCCGCAGAAGATGCAAAAAAAGAAGATGATAAATATAAAGGTCTAGAAGAAATCACGGTTACAGCATCGAAAAGACAACAAACAGTTCAAGAAACGGGCATGTCCCTTACGGCTATGAATTCTGACCAGCTTGAAAGAATGAGCGTTTCTACATTCGCTGATTTTGCTGTTCGAGTACCAAACCTTGGATTTGGTAATGAATCAGATGGACGCTTTAATTCAAATTCACCTGCTATTCGGGGCGTTTTTGGTGATAATACAACAGGATTCTATATTGATGATATGCCTGTACCCATGTCGATGCAGCCTAGAGTGGTTGATGTAGAACGCATTGAAGTTCTGCGCGGCCCTCAAGGAACATTATATGGCGCACGCTCTATGGGCGGAACCATTAGAATGATTTCTAAACAGCCTGAATTTAATGAAACCTTTGGTCACGCCCATGCAATCATCTCAACCGTTAAAGAAGGGGATCTAAACTGGAGCCTTGATGCAGCGATTAACCTGCCGGTAATTGAGGATAAAATGGCGGTTCGCCTGATGGCTTATTACGGCGCAAATTCAGGTGTATTTGACCGTGAATATCAATCGTCATGGGTTAATGCTCAAACAGGCGCAACGGTGAAAACAACCGCTCCTGCTTTTGAAAGACAAGAAAATGTTGATGATGAACGTTACGGCGGCTTTCAAATCTTAGCAAAAATTGCTCTTTCCGATAATTTTACATTCTCTCCTCGTTTTATGTATCAAAAAGTAAAGGCTGATGGGCTTCCTTTTGCAGATAAAGATCCTGCTAACTTCACAGAAAAACGTTTTTTTAACATTCAAGAATCTGGCAGCGACCGCTGGCTTGCGGCAAGCGGTACGTTCGAATGGGATTTAGAGAGTGCAACGATTACATCAACAACTTCCTATTTTGATCGCTTCCTTAATGAAAGAGAAGAAGAATCAAGCTTTATCCATAGTCTTTTTAATAAAGTTATCGGGCTTGTAATCGATCCTTTAGAAGGCCCTATTGATGAAAATGAAAGCTTTAAATCATTTGTTCATGAAACCCGCTATGTTTCAGCCTATGATGGTCCTGCTCAAATTACAGCAGGCGTTTTTTATCAAAAAAGCAAAAACCATCTAAAATATCCTGCCGCAAGAGTTGCAGGCCTTGATGCGGCTGTAGCAGCTGTTGGCGGCCCTCCTGCTATTACAGGCGGCGGTGATTTAATCTATACAACCGATAATAAATTCGATGTAGAAGAAATAGCAGCTTTTGCAGAAGTTTCTTATGATATCACAGAAGAACTTACCGTCACAGCAGGCGCACGGGTTTATAAAACAACGACAAAATCTAACATTACTTCAGATGGTTTTGCAAATGGTGGTAAAACAACATTAAAAGGCACTCAGTCAGAATCTGGCGTAAACCCAAAATTATTACTGCAATATTCTGCAAGCGATAATGTGGATTTTTATACTTCTGCTTCAAAAGGTTTCCGAGTTGGCGGCGTTAATGGTAATCTTCCCGTTGGTCTATGCGGTGATGAGTTGAAAGAAAATAATATCGACCCTAGCAAAGTAAAAACCTATAATTCAGATAGTCTTTGGAGCTACGAGGCTGGAATAAAAACTAGATTTGCTGATAATAGAGTTTCTATTAATGCTTCTGTTTATATGATTAAATGGGACGATATGATCCAACAAAACAGACTTGCTTGTGGTTTCCAGTATAAAGCGAATGCAGGGGCTGCTGAAATTAGAGGTATGGAAGCAGAAGTTAATGTTGCTCCAACTGAAGGTCTAACATTTAGCGTTTCAGGTGGTTTTGCTCATACAAAAATCACAGATACGGGCGGCATTTCTACGCTCTCTATTGGTCATGAATTACAGGGCGTTCCTGAATTTACAATGGCTGCTTCTGCTGAATATATTTGGGATCTTAATGCTGATCTAGAAGGCATGCTGCGTGTGGATTACAGCAATTATGGTGAAAGCTTTAGCACGAATAATAAAGAAAAAAGAATTCGTCCTGAATGGAGAACTGTAAATGTAAGAGCAAGTATAATGGCAAATGACTGGGAAGTTTCTCTCTTTGTGAAAAACCTTACCAATACACATGCTAACCTTGCAGATAGCAGAGCCATTGCAGCAGAAACGCTAGGTCGCCCTCGTTTTGCAACAAACCGTCCACGGACAATGGGCATTGATTTTAGAAAACGCTTCTAAATCATAGCTAAAATATTACGATGAAGGGCATAATATATTATGCCCTTCATTCTTTCTAAAACCATAAAGTTATTATTTTAATTTGGAACATATTATGCAAATAAAAAAGACCCTTTATTTGATTTTAACTGCTTGCTTAAGCTTTATCTTATTTTCTTGCAGCAGTGAAAAAAATGAGCCCAAATTGACATCCAACATCACCGACGAGGTAAAAAAAGCTGGCATAGAGCTTATTTCCGAAAATTGTTCTGGCTGCCATATAGCGTCTAAGCAGGGAAGTTTTAGCCGCATTAGTGCTATTCGTAAAACCCCAGAAGGCTGGGATATGAATATTGTCCGCATGATGATATTCCACGGCGTTGAAATTGAAAAATCTGATCGGCGCAAGTTGGTGAAATATCTCTCAGATACGCAGGGGCTTGCCCCCTCAGAAACCGCAGGCTTTAGAGATATATTAGAGCGTAAACATAATGTAATCGAGCCTACCGAAGACCAAGATTTAATGAATATGTGCGCCCGCTGCCATACTTATACAAGAGTGGCACTGCAAAGGCGTGATGTCAATGAATGGCAAAATCTTGTTCATATGCATTTAGGGCAATGGGCATCGATTGAATATCATATGCTTGCCCGTGAAAGAGACTGGCGTGCGGACGCTCTTGGTTCTGTATCCGAAAAGCTTGCCAAGAAATACCCTTTTGAAACAGAGGCGTGGAATGAATGGCAAAAAACGCCATGGAAAGACATGTCTGGAGAATGGCGTATTATAGGTCATATCGCAGGAACAGGTGATATAGAAGGCACAATGAGCATCTCTAAAGCCCAAGGAAATGATCAATATAAAACAAGCTTTACTCTAAATTTTCCAAAGGGGGAAAAAGTAACTGGCGGCGGAAAAGCTTTGGTTTATTCAGGCTATGAATGGCGCGGCACGGCTAAATTAAATGATGTTAAATACCGTCAGATTTGGGCAGCAAGCTCTGATGGTAATAGCATGAAAGGGCGTTTCTTTAAAAAATCAAACCCAGAAGAAGGCATTGAAATTACCGCTCTGCGCAAGCAAGATACGGTACATACGATCATGTCTGTAACCCCTTCTTCCCTTGCAACCCGTACAGAAACAGAAATAACCATTAACGGCATTAACCTCTCTGGTGATGTGCATATTGAAGGCACAAAGATTACGGTAAAATCACAAACGCCAGACCGCATCGTTATTTTGGCTACAGCAGAAAGCACGCCCGATCAAAGTTCAAAAGTTACCATTGGCAAAAGCACCTATGACAAAGCCTTCCCAATTTACAAAGCTGTTGATTATATAAAAATAACCCCAGAATACGGCATTTCACGTGTTGGCGGCGGCGGCGGTGCTACTGCAAAGGTGAAAGCCCAGTTCGAAGCTATCGGATATTTAAACGGCAAAGACGGCGTAAAGGGTACAAAAGACGATATTCGCCTTGGAATGGTCTTCGTCACATGGAGTCATGAAAATTTTAATGAAGATGCTGCCAAAATGCAGGATAAGAAATATGCTGGAATCTTAACCAAGAGGGGAACTTTTATCCCAGCGATTGCAGGGCCAAATCCGGTGCGTAAATATGGTACAAATAACGTAGGTGATTTAAGAATTATCGCCGTTTATGAAAAAAATGGCGTAAAGCTAACCGCAGAGGCTCATTTAATTGCCACTGTACAGCGCTGGAATAATCCGCCTATTCCGTGACCGCTTAAGATGAATAGATAGAAATATAAGACCGTAAGGATAAGGTAAATGAAACGTCTAAAAGCACTGAATAAAAAGGCCCATCAATTTATCCTCTCTACCGATAAAGAGGGCGATAAAAAAGAGGTCTTTGCCATGCAGAATATTGCAGGCTGCACCACATCGACAGACCCCGGCTGGGAAGTTGATCCTTTTGGCGGCGTTGCATCATTGTGCCAGCCGATGGAAGCCGATCTTTATGGCTGCGCAGACCCCTGTTGGTGGCCGGCCGCTGTTCCCGATACGGTTAATACATACCCTAATTGGTCAAAACTAGAAGATACCCGTAAAAACTGGCGTAAATTAGAATCTGTTTTTCCAGAAGATGATTAAATCCAGATAGGCATTAGAGTTAGTGAAGAATAGAGACAGAATATGAGGAATATTTCAGTGCAAAAAACCATCATTAAAATTGTGATCAGCAGCCTTATCGCCGCATCATTATTTCTAGGCTCATTCGGATTTGCAAAAGAGCTGCTTGTTGTCGGCGCGCGCCCCGACAAATTATTTATCGTTGATATGAAAGCCCGCAAGGTTCTTAAAAAAATTATTATTCCAGATAGCACAGGCCCGCAGACCATCATACCCTCACCCGATGGAAAAATTGCTTATGTTCTCACCAATCATATGCGCCAAATTGTCGGCATTGAACTGGATGAAGGGAAGATTGTCTTTAGCGCAGACCTTGATTATAAAGATGATGAACGCACATGGAATTATGCCATCGCTATTAGCCCTGACGGCAAAGAGCTTTATTCCTATGACATTCCAACCCGCATTCATCTTGACCGTTATGAATCGTTAGAGCCCCGCCTGACCGTTTTTAAAACGGACGCTGGCAAAGATGCAAAGCCTGACCGCTCATTTGCGATGCCCAGACGTATTCATTTAATGATGGTTGCGGATTCAGGTGCGCTTTATGCTATGGGCTGGGACTTTTATAAAGTTGATGTAAAGACGGGAAAATATGAAACCGCTTACCCTCTTCGCAATTGGAAGCTTAAAAATCTATCACAGCCCGATGCGCTTGCTTTTTGGCCAAGCTGGGATAATAACGGCATTTTTTCAACCCCTATTTATTACGCCAGAACAGATATTCCAGAAGATGATATGAGCCGTTTTCGCACGGGCGTTTTATCTTTGAATTTAAAGACTGAAAAATTCGATATGATTGAATTTCAAGCCGCACCAGAAATACTTTTTACCACCGTGTATCATCCCGATCATAAAACCGCTTATGCTGCCTATAATACATTATTAAAGATCGATTTAGTCAATCCAAAAACCCTTAAGCGCATTCCCCTTGAGCATACCTATTATCAAACCAATATTTCCGCAGATGGAACAGAGGTTTATGTAGGCGGCACAACATGTGATATTGCGGTTTATTCAAGCAAAGACCTGTCTAAAAAAGGGCAAGTACTTTTACCCGGCTGCCCCGATATGGGCGCAACCGTAATGCGGATTATTCATCCCAAAGACTAGGGTTTGCCCAAAGACTAGGGTTTGCCCAAAGACTAGGGTTTGCCCAAAGACTAGGGTTTAACGAAAGCTCATTTTAATTTTTGAATAAGCGTGCGAAGAGCCTGTTTTAAGATGGCTTCTTCCTCGGCTGTATAGCCTTCTAAAACATCTTTTTCATGCTCTTTTGCTCGGCGCAGCAAGGGGGAGACCTTGTCTCTGCCCTTTTTTGTAATCGAAATTTTAACCGATCTGCGATCTTCTTTTGAATGAGTTCGCTTTACCAGATTATTTTCTTCCATACGGTCAAGAATTTTGGTTAAGGTCGGCTGCTTCATCAGAACTCTATTCGCCAATTTTCCAATGGCAATCTTATCATAATTTGTAAGAGAGGCTAAGATACGCCAATGCGGCCTTTCAAAGTTCTCTTCTTTCAAAATAGGAGCAAAATCTTCAGCCATAAGATGGCTTGCCCGTGAAATTAAATAAGCAAGAAAATCATCTAAAAATTCAATATCTGCTTTAGCCACTTTATTCTCTTTTCATTATTAAATCTTATAATCTAAAATCCCTATCACTAAAATAAAAGAGGCAGGCTAGATTCTAGCTCTTTCTTCTGTGATACAGCATCTCCCATAAGAACAAAACCTATAATCTCTCCTGCATCATTTCTATAGAGCGCTTCTAAACTATCACCCTTTCTCGAAAATTCCCATTCCCCTGCCCTGTTTTT
>JADGEY010000471.1 GCA_016744185.1 Emcibacteraceae bacterium
CCATAGACGACTTCTCCTCTATACACTCAACCTCTGAGATCTCGAATCACTCAAACCCCACCTTAAACCCACATTAATCTCCCTAAACCCTCCCTAACAACCTACTTAACCCCACCTAACCCACAACTAACCAGTACTGACTCCATAGGTGACCTCTCCTCTATCCACGCGACCTCGTAGATCTTGAATCACTCCGTTCACAATCAAAGCTCTCATGCAGCCAACGTATCCGTCGCTGAAATCTACAGCAGCTCCTGTCAATCATAGTTATAATAGTGATGGTGATCATAGTGATGATGATGATGGTGATAATGATGATGATGATGATGATGATGATGATAATGATGATGATAATGATAATGATGATGATAATGATGTAGTTGATAATGATGATAATAATGATAATGATGACGATAATGATGATGATGATAATGGTGATCATAGTGATGATGATGATGATGATGATGATGATGATGATGTAGTTGATAATGATGATAATAATGATAATGATGACAATAATGATGATGATGATAATGATGATGGTGATCATAGTGATGATGATGATAATGGTGATCATAGTGATGATGATGATGATGATGATGATGATGATGATGTAGTTGATAATGATG
>JADGEY010000472.1 GCA_016744185.1 Emcibacteraceae bacterium
ATTATCTCCCTTGCTGTATAATACTTCATGGGTTTAACATTCTTTTTAAACACATAATTATGTAAGCGTTCATTCGTAATTTCTAATGCCCTTTAGATATAAAAATGCCTGATGATCAATATTGCTATCTATTTCTAAAAATTGCATAAACTGCATTTCTATACGAAAGCTATAATATTCTACTATTGAGCTTGTGTAGGGAATCATACTCATGCCCGAAACCCCGCTTTTAAAATAGGTTGTTTGAGACTTTTCTGGAATAAATTTCATGCTGGTACAAACTAGCAAATCGAATAATTGCACTTGTGCATCGTAGGGGTTCATTAAGAGTTTTACATCATCCTCTTCCGGATCATCTCCTAATAACTGCTTCCTATTCTCGTATAGACGAGCTGCATACTTGTGAGGTAATTCGTTGGCTTGCATAGCAAATGCCAATCTGTCTGACAATAAAAAGTGTTTAAAATAATACTCCAAGTCGGTATCGGTTAATAAATTGGCAAGCACGACCAAACCCAAACCGACACCCGCAGCAATTAAACCAATGGTCATCATTAACAAAACTGTTAACAAGCTCTAACTTTGAAAAAGACACAATAAAATCATCTCCAAATTCTGAACTAAGTTTATGG
>JADGEY010000473.1 GCA_016744185.1 Emcibacteraceae bacterium
ATCATCATCATCATCATCATCATCATCATCATCATCATCATCATCATCATCATCATCATCATCATCATCATCATCAAAATCATCATGATCATCATTAGCAATATCATCATCATCATCATCATCATCACCATTATCATCATCACCATCATCATCAAAATCATGATCATAAAAAGCATTGTCATAAACATCATAATTATTATGAATAATTCCACTATGTAATTCTCCTACTTAAATAATATACTTACTTTTTATCTACCTTACCTATGCCTTGGCTTGCATAATCAAATAATTGACGTAACTCCCATCGTAACAGTTTGCTCGATGCCTGTGCAGTGCCGGTTACACTGGACCCATCTGCGGTATAGAGTACGATCCCTGCAACTCGTTGCCATGCCAACACGAAGGCGAATGTAGCTACAACAAGGGAGCCACGGTGATCTGTAAATGTAAGCCAGGATACCAAGGTAGATTGTGCGCCTTCGAGAAAGATTATTGCTTGGTTAGTTGTACGGTGTGAGGTGTTGGAGTGCAAGTGTGGTGGGTGGTGGTATTGTGAGGTGGTATTGTGAGAGTGGTGCTTGTAGTGTGGTGCGGTGTGGTGTGGTGCGGTGTGGTATGGTGCGGAATGTAGATT
>JADGEY010000474.1 GCA_016744185.1 Emcibacteraceae bacterium
ACCCTCACTATACTCCTAACAACCCCTCTCCAATCTCTGAGATTATTATTATACGACTAGACAACTATCCAACACTATCCACCACTAGCATTCATTACATATACGCACTACACACACACACACACACATATATACACTCACACTCACACACATACACACAAAATCATTACAATACATGATTCCCATAAAAGTCCACTACCTCCCCTACATCCTCCATTCTGCCAGATTACCAATTAACTATTAGTTTTAGACGTCTATTTCACTTTTCAAATGAGATTTAACATTGCTAGTAAAATGGATTCTAAGTTGGATACAATAATTGTACTCGAATTAATGTGGCATTGTTTTTACATATACTTTGAATTATAATTCAATTCTATTATTATTATTATTATTATTGAATAGTATATTTGTTTGTACCTATACAATTTCCCAGTGTGATCATTATCATCATCATCCCCTTCATCATCATCATCATCACTACATCATCATCACTTCATCATCATCATCATCATCATCATCATCACTACATCATCATCATCATCATCCCCGTCATTATCATCATCATCATCATCATCCCCTTCATCATCATCATCATCACTACATCATCATCACTACAT
>JADGEY010000475.1 GCA_016744185.1 Emcibacteraceae bacterium
TGTGTGTGTGTGTGTGTGTGTGTGTGTGTGTGTGTGTGTGTGTGTGTGTGTGTGTGTGTGTGTGTGTGTGTGTGTGATTATGTGTGTGTGTGAGCGTTATTTTGTCTTCCATATTGTTTAACATATTGACGTAAATATCTTTGTTATACTTTCACTTCCATGCTTCAAAAGTTCACTTGGAATATTGTCATTGCCAAGTGACAATATTCCAAGGATTTATCACTTTGAGTGTTTTGATTGAATTCACAACTTCTGACTCTAATATTGGTAAGTAATCTTCATTATTTTCATTGGAATTTGGATTGATTAAACTATATTCATTTCACGTTTTCAATATAGATTCATTATAATGAATATAGATTCATTATATTGATAAATATCAATGATTTCTCTGGTATTCAAAAATTAGCATAGTTTTCCTCTTTGTAGTGTTCATTAGAGTTTTAGAGTATTGTATGTGCTTTTTTGTTAGTACTTTTTCTTGCTATGTCATCATTTATAGAGATACATTGATTTTGAATCCAGTCTTATTATGCTTATTTCACTAATTAAGACTTAATTAGTGATCTTCTAATTTGGATGCTGATTTCGCTTTTTAGTGTATTAGACTTTCTCATTGAGTATACTGTC
>JADGEY010000476.1 GCA_016744185.1 Emcibacteraceae bacterium
CACATATACATTAACACTCAGTCATACACACATATACACACATGCACACGCACATACATACATATATATACACAAACATACGCATTCATATATGTATACACACACAGACACACACACATATATACTTGACTATACTGACACAAACTGTGCTGCAAATTGTATTTATACACACCTTATACTTGACCATATACTTAAAAATATACTTGACCATATACTTAAAACTATACTTGACCACCATGAACCCATTAAAACTATTAAGATACATCAGAGATGTTGCAATCCATGGTGGACCATAAAAACTGCCACACTGCATCGTCAACTTCGAAAACAGGAACATATACGGAGGAAAAACAACAATATTCAGAATAAAAACAATGGCAACCGCATGAAAAACAAATACTCAATGAAATACATCATATCACTTATGATTCCTAAAAAAGAAAGTAAAATACGTACGAACAATTAAAAAATAAGATTTTTGTGAATCAACTTATTATAAACTTATTACAAACAAACACACACTCAGTCACATACACACACACACACACACACACACACACACACACACACACACACACAACACACACACACACATACACACACACACACACACACACACACAC
>JADGEY010000477.1 GCA_016744185.1 Emcibacteraceae bacterium
GGTATATTGTGTTCTACGCCACACATAGTGAAGCTAATATCGCAGGGGATAATTTAACTAATGGGTGTTTAATTTAATGAGAATAATGTAAGTTAATTGGTAAATACTAAAATGGTTAAAATCCCGTTAATTGGCAAATACTGACAAATCGCACCACCTCTCTACTACCACTACAACTACTTAAACCACCTAGCGGTCAATAACCGTCTCCATCTGAACACGTGCGTTTTGGCATCGGCGGACCACTAGGCACGTAATCTAGTCGATGACGTCACCGGCGATGAGTCACCATCGAATACGTGGCGTGCATGATGAGTCACCACTAACCCCTGGTGTCAGGAACTTTGCGATGGCATTGTAATGGCGTGACAGGTCGGGGAAATTCGCCGAAGCCGGGTACTTCAGGTGTGCGTTGGAATGCCAGTTGCGAGCGTACAACTGTTCCCTTTGGGCGTACAACACGGCCAGACTTCCGCCACACGCTGCGGCGGCGACGGCCATCTTGGATCTACCGGACATGAGGCGGTTTGCGAACGAGGCCATGGTTCAGTTGTATTACCTGTGAACGGGTGTGTGTGTGTGTGTGTGTGTATGTGTGTGTGTGTGTGTGTGTGTGTATGTGTGTGTAGG
>JADGEY010000478.1 GCA_016744185.1 Emcibacteraceae bacterium
ACTATATAGTATATATGGAGTATCATGTACACTGTACACCGTACACCGTACATAGTATACTGCATACATCCGTACAATGCACATAGCACATTACATACTGATACATGTACAGTATACAGTGTATGATGATGTACGATGTTTATAGTACAGCGGATAAAGCACAATGTTAATGTTCGTGATTAGCGAATCTCCACGAGGTTACATGGTATACTCATTTATATCACGTGATATACTATATATATATATACTATTCGCTAACGATAATATAATACTTTCCCACAGCAAAAATAAATATTGGACTCTGTTTTCCTTCGCAATGGTTTGGTTTTTTACAATTTTGTTCATCGTAATAACAACCGCACTTCCTTCTAAAATTACTAAAGGTTATATGTCTTCTTCTTCTTCTCCTTCTTCTTGTTCTTCTTATTCTTGTTCTTGTTCTTGTTTTTGTTCTTGTTCTTGTTCTTGTTCTTGTTCTTGTTCTTGTTCTTCTCCTCCTTGTTCTTGTTCTTGTTCGTGTTATTGTTATTGTTCTTCTTGTTCTTTTTCTTTTTCTTGTTCTTGTTCTTGTTCTTGTTCTTGTTCTTGTTCTTGTTCTTGTTCTTGTTCTTGTTCTTGTTCTTGTTCTT
>JADGEY010000479.1 GCA_016744185.1 Emcibacteraceae bacterium
CATTGTGTAAATCAGATTTAATATAGAACTAATATATTCGTTGATTTCATTAAATCGCTGTAAATGATAATAATGATAATGATGATATGATGTGATGATGATGATTATGATGATGATGGTGATTATGATGATGATAGTGATTATGGTGATGATGGTGATGATGATAATGATGATGATGATGATGATTATGATGATTAATATGATGATGGTGAGATGATGGTGATGATAATGATGATGATGATGTTGATAATGATGATGATGATAATGATAATGATGATGATGATGATGATGATGATGGTGAGATGATGATGTTGATAATGATGATGATGATAATGATGATGATGATGATGATGATGATGA
This sequence comes from Emcibacteraceae bacterium, assembly GCA_016744185.1. Classification (GTDB taxonomy): domain Bacteria; phylum Pseudomonadota; class Alphaproteobacteria; order Sphingomonadales; family Emcibacteraceae; genus Pseudemcibacter. Next base: position 361 of record JADGEY010000479.1, read on the forward strand.
TGATGATGATGATGATGATGATAATGATAATGATGATGTGATGATGATGATGATGTTGATGATAATGATGATGATGAATATGATGATAGTGAGATGATGTTGATGATGATGATGATGATGTCGATAGTGATGATGATGATAATGATAATGATGATAATGATGATGATTATGATGATTAATATGATGATGGTGAGATGATGGTGATGATAATGATAATGATGATGATGATGATGATGATGATGATGATGATGATGACGACGACGACGACG
>JADGEY010000047.1:0-12437 GCA_016744185.1 Emcibacteraceae bacterium
AAATAATCCTTCTTCTATATTGCCCATTAATTCTTTTTCAACCTTGGATATTTTGGAGAAAACTTCTTTGCCTTCCTTTGTTAATACCCAAAGAACAGAGCTTTTGTGAGCGGGGTTTATTTTTTGTTTAACAAAGTTCTTTTTTGCAAGACCATTCATGCGAACTTGAATATTTTGTCGTGATACATAAAAAAGACGAGCAAGTTCTGGGACGGTAATTTCGCCCTGTTTAGAAAGAAACTCAATAACAGCTCTTTCCCCGACGCTAAGCCCAAGAGATTGTAAATATTGATTACTGGTTTGTGATAATAATTTATGGATTTTTCTAATTTTCCACGTCATAGAATATTTTTGTGTCATAGAATATTTTTGCGCTGGCATATTATTGCTCCTTATGAGGGCAATATGCCATTTTGGCAATCATATTTTGCCATATCATGTACGATAGGATAATTATTCTGGATTATATCCAGAAACTTTTTCAACACAGTAGTAAAAATTGCGGTATCGTCCATTGCTAATCTCTCATTCTTTTATTGAATTTGCTGCCATTTATGAAGCTCTGCTAAGAAGAGATCATATTCTTTATCGAATGAATCATTGAAAATTTGTTCAGCTTTATGATGATAATCCCGTAATTCATCTTCTCTTTTGCTCTTTTTTGGGTACTTAGAATAGGACAATGACCATTCGCCTATTTTTTTCTTAAATTTCTGAATTTCTTGATATTCTTTGTTGTTTTTTTTGTTATCGGGGTGTTCTTCCCATTGATCTTTTATGCTCTGCTTGAAGTTTTGGTAAGCTACTCGTGCTGCTAAAGCTGCATTTATGCAATTACCGTTCTTTTTTGCATTGGCGGCATTATTAAAGCATTTATCAGCTAGAACCCTTCTTTCTGAAGTGTGGGTTTGCCAATAAGAAACGGTTTTTGAGCTTTCGTTTTCGCTACCGCAAGCCGTAAGACTAGCTAAGGCGATTAAAGATATTATGTATATTTTCATGGTTCTACCTCTCATTTCTTTTTCCCGATTGGATTTAAAATTTTTTTATTGTTAACAGGCGTGGTGGCTTTTCTTTTCTTGAATTTATATTTCTTCTCATGTTTCGCCTCAAGATCCTTTGATTTTTCTATCTTGGCAATAGCTTGGACAGTTTGTGATTTATTATTTTCAGCCTGTCAAGATGCTATTCCCACAGCAAAGCCCTATAAACTATCGAAAGCTTCGTCCCATGTTCCTTCGGTAGACGCTTTTGAATATTCAGTGGCTCTATTTTCAAAGAAATTAGTATGTTCAATACCATTTAAAATTTCATCCATCCAAGGCAGAGGATTATTGCCAATGAAATAAACCGGCGCAAGCCCAAGCTGGGTTAAGCGTCTATCGGCAATATAGCGAATATAATCTTTAATATCTTGCGCTGTCATGCCTTCAATATCACCCAGCTCAAAAGCAAGATCAATAAAAGCATCTTCATGTTTTACAATGGTTCTGCAAGCTGTTAGCAGATCTTCTTGGAGCTGCTCTGTCCAAACTTCTGGGTTTTCTTGAACAAAAGTATGGAATAGTTTAATGATTGATTCCGTATGAAGAGATTCGTCCCGAACCGACCATGTAACGATCTGCCCCATGCCTTTCATCTTATTATGACGGGGGAAATTCATTAAAATTGCAAAAGATGCAAAGAGCTGCAATCCTTCTGTAAAGGCCCCAAATACGGCGAGCGTTTTGGCAATGTCTTCTTTTGTATCCACGCCCCATTTTTGCATATAATCATATTTATCTTTCATCTCATCATATTGGAGGAAAGCTTCATATTCGGTTTCAGGAATACCGAGAGTATCAAGAAGATGGCTGTAGGCTGCTACATGGATTGTTTCCATATTTGAAAAAGCGGCAAGCATCATTTGAACTTCTGTTGGTTTAAAGACCCGTGTATAATGGCGCATATAGCAGTTATTAACCTCTACATCGGCCTGAGTAAAGAAACGGAAAATTTGCATGAGAAGATGTTTTTCTTGCTCTGTAATTTTCATATTCCAATCTTTAATATCCTCCGCCATTGGCACTTCTTCTGGCAGCCAGTGAACGCGCTGCTGGGTTAGCCAAGCATCATAGGCCCAAGGATATTGAAAAGGTTTATATACGATTCTATCTTCTAACAAGGACATATTTTTTCTTCTTTGTCTTAACGAGTTCAAATATTAAGGGTCTTGCATGTTCTGCAAAACAGATTGGGTAAAATTATAGGGGCTAAAAAATTATTGGCAAGAGAGGCACTCTTCATATTCATCGCCGTCTTTTTGCAGTTTTGCCATAGCTTCTAACATTTCTGCTTGCGCCGTTCCTGCGCTCTCAGCGGATTCTGCTCTTTGAATAGAAAGCGAGCGGCAATAATACAGGCTCTTAATGCCTTTTTTCCAAGCTTGAAAATGCACTTGATGAAGATCACGCTTATGCACATCGGCGGGCAGGAACACATTAATAGATTGCGCTTGATCGACCATAGGCGCACGGTCAGCAGAATGTTCTATCACCCAGCGTTGATCAAGCTCAAACGCTGTTTTAAAGACATCTTTTTCATGCTGATCTAAAAAATCTAGATGCTGAACAGAGCCGCCATTAATCGTAATATTTGACCATATTTCATCTGTGTTCATGCCCTTTTCTTCAAGCAGTCTTTGAAGAGCTTGGCTTCTGACATTAAAAGAGCCTGACAGCGTTTTTTGGGTAAAACTATTGGCTGCAATTGGCTCAATCCCAGGGGACGCTCCGCCGCAAATAATAGAGATAGAGGCTGTGGGCGCAATCGCTGTTTTATTTGAAAAACGTTCGTTAAACCCATAATCTTTTGCATCAGGACAAGCCCCTCTTTCGGCGGCAAGGCTTACTGATGCAGCGTCTGCTCCTTCTTGAATATGCTTGAACATTTTCTTGTTCCAAACCTGCGCCATGACAGATTCGAACGGGATCATTCTATTTTGCAAGAAACTATGAAATCCCATTGCGCCAAGTCCAATAGAACGCTCTCTCATTGCTGCATATTTTGCTTTTGCCATATCATCGGGCGCACGGTCGATAAAATCTTGTAAAACATTATCGAGAAAACGCATGATATCTTCAATAAAGAGCGTTGAATCTTTCCATTCGTCATATTTTTCTAAATTAACAGAAGAAAGACAGCAGACGGCTGTACGCTCTTTTCCCAAATGATCTACGCCCGTAGGCAGCGTAATTTCACAGCAGAGATTCGAGGTTTTAACATTAAGCCCCGCAAGCTTATGATATTCTGGAATAGCTTTATTAACATGATCGATGAAAAGCATATAAGGCTCGCCCGTTTCAATGCGGGCAGTCAGCATTCTAATCCAAAGATCACGGGCACTGACTGTTTTTTGTACTGACTGGTCATGAGGGCTAAGCAATGCCCATTCCTCGTCCTTTTCAACGGCCCTCATAAAGGCATCAGAAATTGCGATTCCATGATGAAGATTCAGAGCTTTGCGGTTTGGGTCACCCCCCGTTGGCCGTCTTATTTCAATAAATTCTTCTATCTCAGGGTGATTAACAGGCAGATAAACCGCCGCTGACCCCCGTCTTAAAGAGCCTTGAGAAATGGCTAAAGTTTGGCTATCCATCACCCGAATAAAAGGAATAATGCCCGATGTTTTGCCGTTCGTGCTAACATCTTCACCAATAGAGCGTAAATTCCCCCAGTAACTGCCAATGCCGCCGCCTTTAGAGGCAAGCCATACATTTTCATTCCAAAGATTAACAATGCCGCGCAGGCTGTCATTCGCTTCATTTAAAAAACATGAAATTGGCAAACCACGAGCCGTTCCACCATTGCTAAGAACAGGGGTTGCAGGCATGAACCAAAGTTTCGAAATATATTCATAAAGACGCTGGGAATGAGCTTCATCATCACCATAAAAACTTGCAACACGGGCAAAAAGATCTTGGAAATCTTCCTCCGGCATTAAATAGCGATCTGTTAAAGTGGCTTTACCAAAAGCGGTTAAGAGGCTATCTCGTGATTTTACCGTTTGAACGGATGGATTATCTTTAATTTGCACTTTTTCATTTAATATTGATGATGACACGTTTTACTGCTCCAATAATTTTCATAATAAACCCGATGTCCTCACAACATCTCTTTTAAATGACTTTGCAAATTAAATATTTATTTCACTATTCTTAAGTTTTGGATAAACTGTAGTTTGCATCAATGTGTGACTTGAAAATTAACTCTAAAATATCATTAATTTTTTTCTGCGTTACCTATAAGTCTCACTAGAATAAGAGATTTTTTCTATCTCTGTTGCTACCAACCCTAAAAACACTACATATAGTATTTGCAGACCCTCTATCTGTCAATATAAAGTATTTGCAAAATCTGATCTTTAAGGATTGACTTTTGGGCATCCCCTGTAAAGCTGGGCATTCTATGGTTGGTTTTTCTTAAAGTTTTTTCTATTTGTGGGAACTGCAGAAAGGGGGTCATCTGGCCAATGATGTTTTGGGTATCTTCCTCTCATCTCTTTTTTGACAGCGGTGTAAGAGCTTTGCCAGAAATGCGCCAAATCTTGGGTAACTTGTAGGGGCCTGCCTGCGGGGGACAGCAGGTGAATCACTAAAAGCTGATTCTCTTTCATGATGCTTGGCGTTTTTTGTAGCCCAAACATTTCTTGCATCCGCACAGCAAGAACGGGTGGCTGCATGCTATAATCTATGGAAATTTTTGATCCAGACGGCACTGTAATATGTGAGGGAAGCCATTCTTCCAGTCTTTTCTGCCCCTGCCAGCCTAATAAATTTTGGATAATCTCGGTCATATTCAGCTTTTGCAAAGCTGCCGTCGTCTGCATTGTATCAAGATAAGGCGCAAGCCATTCTTCTAACGTCTCAAGAAGAATATGATCCCTCATATCGGGGATTTGTGCTTTTACATCATCATCAGCCCTGCCTGATTCGTATAAATACTGAACTCTCGCACGAATATGAAGGGCTTTTTTCTCTCCTGCATTTTTCCTCCCTGTGATTTTTTTCTGTACTCTATTACCTCCCCGTGCGTTATGCTTCCAAGGCAGGCAATCAAGCCCCATATGCCGAATGCCCTCTATCATTGCAGCGATCTCATCTTCCTTTTTAGCACCAAGCAGTTTTTGGTCTTTCAAAATAAGTCTGCCGAGCCGTAACCTCTGCCGAGAAGAAACGGCTAGGTTTCTTTTATCCCAGAGGGTAAATTTTTCTATTTCCATATGATCGCTAAAATATTCTTCTATTTGCGAAAAAGAAATTGGCGCAGCTAAAAATATTTGAGCGTCCGCCCCTTTCATAAAAAGATGTGCCGCGGTTAAATATTTTTCTGCCGCCAGAGAATCTAACGCATCTACCGCCGCCCCTTTTCCCCCTGAAAGTAAATAGCCCCCGTCGCCTTTGCCCCTATTCATTCCGATACGGTCAGGATAAGCAAAGCCTAAAAGCACGCCCGTTAATTGAATATCTTCTCTCATCGGGATATTTTCTAGCCCGCCATCTTTTAAAGTGAAGCCATCAAGGGACGTATAATTTTTCTTCCAATTTTGAACCTGCGCTAAAACCTGCTGCGCCCGCCTTTGGTCACAATATAGCTCCCTCATGCGGTGGTGGTCTTTATTTTGCACCGCATTTAAAGCTTCTATTCTGAGCCTCATATCAATATTCTTATGACCTCTGGGGAAATTTAAAATATCTTTTTCAGATAATAGAGCAGCAATTTTTAACCCAAGCATTTTCTGCCCCAAGGCAGCGGCTTTTAGAGCCATATGAGAAAGCCTTGGATGCATCGCAAGCTTTGCCATCGATTTTCCATGCTCTGTTATATGCTTATTCTGATCCAGAGCCTCTAGCTTTTGTAATAGGTCTCCTGCTTGTTTAAAATTTGCATCATCAGGCAGGTCAAGCCATTTTAGATCTTCGATATGCGCCGCTCCCCATGCCGCAAGCTCCAAGGCGAGCGGTACTAAATCAGCTTGCTTAATTTCTACGGGATCATAGGGGGCAAGTCCAGAGTGAGAGGCTTTTGTCCATAATCTATAACAAATCCCAGCCGATAATCTTCCTGCTCTTCCCGCTCGCTGGTCTGCGGTCGCTTTTGAAATGCGCCGTGTTTCCAGCCGCGTCATACCAGAAGAGGCATCATAGATCGGGCGGCGAATAAGCCCACTATCCACCACCAAATTAATGCCCTCAATGGTCAGGCTGGTTTGAGCGATTGCGGTGGCAAGGGTGATTTTTCGCTTTCCTTTTGGCGCAGCTTTTATGGCGGTGTCTTGCTCTGCGCCTTTCATCATACCGTAGAGAGGGGCGATAATGACATCACTGCCAAGTTTTAAAGCCTCCAGCCCCCTGCGTAAATTCTCAATTTCACGCACTCCGGGTAGAAAAGCAAGAATAGAGCCTGTCGTTTCTTGCAGGGCTTGCTCAATGGTGCGAAGCATTGCATTTTCAATTTCTCTATTCTTTGCCCCTATTGAAATATTTTTTTCTAAATATCTATGCTCAACAGGGTAGCTGCGGCCTTTGCTGGTTAGGATTTTTGAATTGATAAGAGCGGCAACTTTACCCCCATCAAGCGTTGCCGACATGACCAGTATTTTTAGATCAGGACGCAGGGCTTCTTGCAGATCAAGGGTGAGGGCAAGCCCGAAATCAGCATCGAGTGATCTTTCATGAAATTCATCAAAAATCACCATCTTTACATCTTTTAATTCTGGATCATTTTGGATCATACGGATCAAAATTCCTTCGGTCACAACCTCTATGCTGGTTTTTTTTGTAACTTTATGGTCCATTTTAACGCGGTAGCCAATGTCGTCGCCGAGACGGCTTCCTAGAATTTCTGACATGCGTTTTGCAGCAGCTCGTGCGGCAATTCTTCTAGGCTCAAGCATGATGATTTTACCAGAGCCAAGCCACGCCTCTGATAAAAACTTTAATGGCACGACCGTGGTTTTCCCTGCACCTGCTGGGGCCTCTAGAGTTAAATTCTCATGATCTCGAAAATGCGCTATAATATCGGGTAAAATGTGATTTATGGGATACATTTTATGTGATTTAATCCTTAAGAACTGTGTAAAATTTTAACGCAAAATAAGTTTAAAAAAAGTAAGAAGATACCAGTTTACATTCTTTACTACAGTATGAAAATATTAAAAAAAATGAAATCAAAGCTTGCAATTTTAAATGTAAGAATATATATAATGTTTCGCGGATACGGCAAATAAACGCAGAATATTAGGCGAAATAGGATTTTAATTTTATTTTCAATCTTATATTCAAGTGAAGCTTTTTTAAATAAGCTCACAAATAATAGAATAAGCGAATAGCAGCCTTAAATGAGCAAATAAAAATCTTGTGATTTTAAAGATGGATTTTTATTTGGTTTTTTATGTCTTATTTAGAAAATCTGAATAAGATTATTATTCGTATGTCTATACCAAGAAATAAGAAAGCTGCCCCGTTTTCATAAGATGTTCCTCTTATATTTTATGAAAACATTGCATTTAGGAGAGATGATGACTTGTCATCATCTCTCCTAAAAAATCCTGCGCCTCTGCGCTTAATATAAGGTGAGAAAATCACCAATATGGCAAAAATGCTTCTCCTTTATAAGGGGGCTATATTTTGTAAAACTGATACTAGGAGTTCAAGGAAAATGACACATAGCGTGCCATCAGATTGTTACGGTCTTCACACAGCCAAGAATAAAGCTCGTAAAGCAACTGATTATAGACCCTCTGCTCAAGGGCTTTATCACCCAAGTAATGAACATGATAATTGCGGGATTGGTTTCATTGCTCATATTAAAGGCGTTAAAAGCCATAGTATTATCGATAATGCCTTAAAAATCCTTGAGAATCTTACCCATAGAGGGGCGGTGGGCGCAGATTCTTTAGCGGGAGACGGCGCAGGATTATTGATCCAAATGCCTGATGATTTTTTTCAAAGGGAGTGTAAAGACCTTGGTATTAAGCTTCCGCCACTGGATAGCTACGGCGTTTTACAAATTTTCCTGCCAAGAGATAAAATTGTAAGCCGTAAAATTGAAATTATATTTGAAGAACTTTGTGATGTAGAAGGTCAAAGCTTTTTGGGCTGGCGGGACGTGCCGACTGATAATAGCATGTTCAGTGACGGCGTTCGCAAAAGCGAACCTGTTATTCGGCAGGCTTTCATCAGCATTGGGGCAAATTGCAGCAAAAATTCTGATTTTGAATTAAAGCTTTATATTATCCGCAAACAGCTTTCTAATATTGTGGCAGAAATGTCAGAAGATACTAAAGACTATTATGCTTGCAGCTGTTCAAGCCGTACGATCCTGTATAAAGGAATGCTTCTTGCAGGGCAGGTAGGGGCTTATTTCCCTGATCTTAGAGATAAAAAAATGGTCTCTGCCCTAGCACTCGTTCACCAAAGATTTTCCACCAATACATTTCCTAGCTGGGGGCTAGCGCAGCCTTTTCGCATGGTCTGTCATAATGGTGAAATTAATACGGTACGGGGCAATGTCAACTGGATGGCGGCACGGAAATATTCCATGAGCTCGTCCGTCATTGGCAAAGACCTTGAAAAATTATGGCCTCTTATTCCTGAAGGGCTTTCAGATACGGCATGTTTTGATAATGCTTTGGAATTATTGGTTGCAGGCGGATATGATGTTACTCATGCAATGATGATGATGATCCCCGAAGCATGGGACGGCAATCCGCTTATGGATCAGCAGCGGCATGCTTTTTATGAATATAATGCCGCATTGATGGAGCCTTGGGATGGACCCGCAGCGATTGCTTTTACGGACGGCACGCAAATTGGCGCAACGCTTGACCGTAATGGGCTGCGTCCTGCTCGTTATTTGGTGACCGATGATGATTTTGTGATCTTGTCTTCTGAATCTGGCGTGCTTGATATTCCAGAAGATAAAATTGTCCAAAAATGGCGGCTTCAGCCTGGGAAAATGCTGCTAATCGATACAAAAGAAGGGCGCATTATTTCAGATGATGAAGTAAAAGCAAAATTCGCAAGCATTCACAATTACAAAGATATCTTAGAAAAAACTCAAATTAAATTAGAAGATTTGCCCGCAGAAGATGTGGCTTATCAAGAAACAGACGTGCCTTTGCTGAAACGCCAACAAGCTTTTGGCTATACTAGAGAGGACATTAAACTTATCTTGCCGCCGATGATGTTAGGGGGCGGTGAGGCTTTGGGCTCTATGGGAACAGATACGCCGATTTCCGCACTTTCTGATAAATCTACGCTGCTTTATAATTATTTTAAGCAAAATTTTGCTCAAGTTACAAATCCGCCGATTGATCCTATTCGGGAAGATATTGTCATGTCGCTTGTATCGTTCATCGGGCCCCGTCCGAATTTGCTTGATCTTGAAAATATCGGAACAATCAAAAGACTAGAAGTGCGTCAGCCGATTTTGAGCAATCAAGATTTAGAAAAAATCCGCACCATTGGTGATCTGCCCGATAACGGTTTTAAAACCGTCACCGTTGACGTTACATATGATGCAAGTTCGGGCGCAAAGGGAATGAAGAATGCTCTTGATACCATCTGCCTTCTTGCTGAAATTGCGGTGGTGGAAGGGGATAATATTATCATTCTTTCTGACCGAAATGTCAGCGAGCAGCGCATAGCGGTTCCTGCGCTTCTCGCAACTTCTGCCGTACATCATCATTTAACCCGCAAAGGGCTTCGTACTTCTGTTGGGCTTGTGGTGGAAACGGGAGAAGCCCGTGAAGTGCATCATTTCTGCGTGCTTGCAGGATATGGCGCAGAAGCGGTTAATCCTTATCTTGCTTTTGAAACAATTAACAGATTGGCAGCTAAATTATCATCAAGCCTGTCCCCTCTTCAGGCCCGCAGGAATTATAAAAAGGCGGCCGGTAAAGGCATTATGAAAGTGATGTCTAAAATGGGAATATCTACTTATCAATCTTATTGCGGTGCGCAGGTTTTTGATTGTGTGGGGCTTAATAGTGCCTTTATTGAACGCTATTTTACCAATAGTAAAAGCTCTATTGAAGGGGCGAGCCTTGACCAGATCGCAAAAGAAACGGTAATGCGTCATGAGCAAGCTTTTGGCGATCAGCTTATGTTCAAGAAGGCTTTGCGGATAGGCGGAGAATATGCTTTTCGTCAGCGGGGCGAGGCTCATCTTTGGACAAGCAGCTCAATTTCTAACTTGCAGCATGCCGTACGGGGAAAATTGCAAGAAAATTATGATCTTTTTGCCTCTCAGATTAACGAGCAATCAGAAAAATTAATGACTCCTCGGGGGCTATTTAAAATTTCGCCGCTTCACGATCCTATTTCAATTGATGAGGTTGAAAGTGCAAAAGATATTGTCAAAAGATTTGCGACAGGCGCAATGTCTTTTGGCTCGATTAGCCGTGAAGCTCATACCAATCTTGCCATTGCCATGAACCGCATGGGCGCAAAATCAAATACGGGTGAAGGCGGTGAAGAGACTGACCGCTTTACCCCCGACCGCAATGGTGATTTACGCCGCAGCGCAATTAAACAAGTCGCTTCTGGGCGTTTTGGGGTGACCACGGAATATTTGGTCAATGCAGATGATATTCAGATTAAAATGGCGCAGGGCGCAAAACCAGGTGAAGGCGGACAGCTCCCCGGACATAAGGTTGATCCTGTGATTGCAAAAACCCGTCATTCGACACCAGGAGTGGGGCTAATCTCGCCGCCGCCGCATCATGATATTTATTCTATCGAAGATTTAGCCCAGCTTATTTACGATCTTAAAAACGTTAACCCTGAGGCGAGAATCTCGGTGAAACTTGTTTCTGAAATCGGCGTGGGAACCGTTGCCGCAGGGGTTGCAAAAGCCAAAGCAGATCATATTACTGTTTCTGGCTTTGACGGGGGGACGGGCGCAAGTCCGCTGACCTCGCTGAAACATGCTGGATCACCTTGGGAAATAGGGCTTGCAGAAACTCAGCAGACCCTTGTTTTGAATAGATTACGTGATAGGGTTTCTGTGCAGGTGGACGGCGGACTTAAAACAGGGCGAGATGTGATTATCGGCGCGCTTCTGGGGGCTGATGAATTTGGATTTGCGACGGCTCCTCTTGTGGCATCGGGCTGTCTTATGATGCGCAAATGTCATTTAAATTCTTGTCCCGTTGGCATTGCAACCCAAGACCCTGTTTTGCGCCGTAAATTTACAGGTAAGCCAGAGCATGTGATTAATTATTTCTTTTTCATTGCAGAAGAAACCCGTAAATTAATGGCAGAAATGGGCGCTCGAAATCTCAATGAAATTATTGGACGCAGCGATCTTTTAAGCAAAGATGCTGCTATATCTCACTGGAAAGCAGATGGCTTAGATTTTACCAAGGTTTTTTATAAGCCAGAACCTGTAAAGGGCGATGATATTTATAATACATCAAAGCAAGAACATGATATTTTTGATATTCTTGACCGCCGCCTGATCGAACAATCACGGGACGCTCTTGACCATAAAAAACCTGTGCTGATTGAAGAGAAAATTAAAAATACAAACCGCTCTGTCGGGGCAATGCTGTCTGGAAGGCTTGCCGAAAAATATGGGCTTAGGGGCCTTAAAGAAGATAGCGTATATGTAAAATTAAAAGGTATTTCAGGGCAAAGTTTTGGCGCATTTACCGCTAAAGGAATTACGTTAGAGCTTGAAGGGGAAAGCAATGATTATGTGGGCAAAGGGCTGAGCGGCGGTAAGATCATTGTCTATCCTGACCGCACGAGTAAGATCATTCCAGAAAAAAGCATCATTACAGGCAATACCGCGCTTTATGGTGCAGTCAGTGGAGAAGCTTATTTTCGGGGCGTTGCGGGCGAGCGGTTTGCCGTCAGAAATTCTGGAGCGGTTACGGTCGTTGAGGGGCTAGGAGATCATGGGCTTGAATATATGACAGGTGGCTGCGTGCTTGTTCTGGGTGAGACAGGGCGGAATTTCGCCGCTGGAATGTCTGGGGGCATTGCTTATGTATTAGATGAAGCAGGGGATTTCTCGCAAAGATGCAATCATTCTATGGTTGAGCTGCAAGATATTTCTTTGAATAAAATTCCTAAAAATATAGAAGATGAGGAATTTGAGATTTTAGAGGATATGGGCGGCAATGATTATAAGCGGCTTGTCGTGATGCTCCAAAATCATGCGAAATATACGGGCAGTTTAAAGGCTAAAATGATCCTTGAAAATATGGATGATTATATCGGAAAATTTATCAAAATTATGCCGGTCGAATATAAACGTGCTTTGGAAGAAATGGCATCATCACAAACCGCTCTTTCGGCTTATATTGCCTAGAAAATAAAGGATATTACAATGAATCACATTACTGGGAATCATATTACTGGTTTTTTAGAAATACAAAGACAAGACCG
>JADGEY010000047.1:12537-15979 GCA_016744185.1 Emcibacteraceae bacterium
ACCTATGCCCCTGCGGGTAACCGTGTGCGCCATTATAATGAATTTATTAATCCGCTGCCCGATAGTATCATATCCCAGCAAGGCGGAAGATGTATGGACTGCGGCATTCCCTTTTGCCATACGGGCTGCCCTGTGGAAAATTTAATCCCTGATTTTAATGATCTGGTTTATGATGAAGACTGGCAGGCGGCATCAGAAGTTCTGCATAGCACTAATAATTTCCCTGAATTTACAGGGCGGGTCTGCCCTGCTCCTTGTGAGGCGGCCTGTACGCTCAATATCGAAGATGAAAGCGTCACGATTAAGACGATTGAATGTGCCATTGTCGATAAAGCATGGAAAAAAGGCTGGCTAAAACCTCAAGTTTCCACCAGAAAAACGGGCAAGAAAATTGCGATTATTGGTGCAGGCCCTGCGGGCATGGCAGCGGCGCAGCAGCTTGCCCGAAGTGGTCATGAGGTTTCTGTTTATGAAAAAAACAGGCGAGCAGGTGGTTTGCTACGGTATGGCATTCCTGATTTTAAACTGGAAAAGCATCTGATTGAACGGCGGGTACGCCAGATGGAAGCCGAAGGGGTGACATTCTGGACATCAATGAATGTGGGCAGCGACATTCCTGCATCTCGCCTGACCAAACATTATGACGCTGTTTTGCTGACGGGCGGCTCGGAATATCCCCGTGACCTACCGATTAAAGGACGGGATTCTAAAAATATTCATTTTGCTATGGATTATCTTACCCAGCAGAACCGCAGAAATTCAGGCGAGCCGTTGGGCAATGAAAAAGACATTCATGCGGGCGGTAAAAAAGTTGTTGTTATCGGCGGCGGAGATACGGGGTCGGACTGTATCGGCACGGCGATTAGGCAAAAAGCGGTTAGTGTTTTGCAGATTGAAATTATGAACGCTCCCCCCGTGCGTGAGGATAAAGAAATGACATGGCCGCACTGGCCGATTAAATTTCGCACCTCCACCTCGCAAGAAGAAGGGGCAGTGCGAGAATGGAGTACGGCAACAGCAAGATTTGTCTGTGATGAAAAAGGACGTGTTACCGCTCTTGAATGTCATAAAGTGGATGAGAATTTTAAGAAAATAGAGGGCAGTGAATTTGAAATTGAAGCGGATCTTGTTCTTCTTGCCATGGGATTTACTAATCCTGTAAAAGAAGGCTTGCTAGAAGAGCTGGGCGTTAAGCTGGATGCAAGAGGGAATGTTTCCGCCGTTATGGGGTCATATGAAACTTCTGTTCCTAAAATCTTTGCCGCAGGGGATATGAGACGGGGGCAGTCGCTTGTGGTTTGGGCAATAAAAGAAGGACGCGGGGCGGCAAGAGCCATAGATAAGTTCTTAATGGGAAAGAGCATTTTACCTTCTTAAGTAATCAATTAGCTTTCTGAAAAGAAATGCTTAAAATCTCAACACCAACTCAACCCTTTCTTAAATTTTCCCTTGAGTTTGGGGGGAGAATTTGAGAAGGGGATTTTTTTATTAAAATATGTTCTGTTTAGATTTTATCTAGCAGGGCGTTTTGGAGCCATTTTAAATGTTATTTTCATTGTAATACCCGAAACTTTTCCTTTAGGCTCATTTTGAGCTACAGGATAATATTGATAGTTTAAAACGGTTTTGCAAGCGGGGGTTTCAAATATTTTATGGGTACTTTCTACTATTTTACAATCACTAACGCTGCCATCGGCTTCAACGGTTGTTGAAATGATAACATATCCTTCAATATTTTTTGATGTAGCTTCCGTAGGATAGCGAGGAGGGTATCTGAGCAAAGGACGGGGGTTTCTTTTTAATTTTGACCCTTCTTTAAGTTTTCTAAATGTAGCATCTTTGAAACCATGTTTTTTCATTTGAGAGCGCAGTGCATTCGCTTTTTTATTCATTTTTAGAAGGTCATAAGCAACCCCAAGCTCACGGTAATAAGCCTCTTTAGGTTTATAATTCTTAACTAAATATTCAAGAACCGGAATAAGAGTTTTAATGTTTCGTGCTTTCCATAAATAATTCTTTAGAAAGACATGCCATTTTTTTGCATTTCTCATTTTTGGAGATGTTAGTTTTAGATCGACTGCTTGACGTGTTAAGTCAGCCGCTTTTTGATGCTCTCCTAATAAATCATATATTCTTGCCTGATCAATAAAAATATTTCCATTTGGTCTGCGGTATTCTTTATTTAAAAGCTTGAAATAATATAAAGATTCTTCCAGAAAATCAGCTCTCTCGTATAGTTTTGTAAATAATTGTAAAATCCCACGCTTAGCGGTGGGGGTCATGCCTTTCATTGAAAGAATTTCAGCTGTAACCATACGGCTTTCCTTCCCTGTTTCTATTTCTGAATTCATAAAATCATTTACAGCATATCTTATATCTTCTTTTTCTTCTCTTGAAGCTGGAATATAATGTTCAATAGAAGGCTGAAAAACACTATAGGGTGTTATAGGGTTTTCTGAATGAATGAGATTGATATAAATTTCATCTCTTATAAAATTAATTTCTTCATTAAATTTTTTAAGGTTAGATATAGGTACATGGTCTTTTAATGTTTCATATTCATATGTTATTTGGAAAATCTTGCCAATATATTCACCCTTTTGGCGGTAATTATGAAAATCACTTTTAATGGTGTTCTCATAAGTTTCAAAATTAAATTCAGGGGCATCTAGATGTAAAATAGACTTTCTTTTCAAAGGAAAAGTTAGGGCAAAAGGCGAATTTCTAGTTTCAGGGTTCTTTATGCGGTTTAATATTTCTTTGATATAAAAGGGTCTATAGGTAAAATAAAGCTGTTTTCTATTGCGCCGTTTTTTCCCAATGTTTGAAATTGTATTATCTTCTTTAATGATAAGGGTTTTATTATTGTCTTCTATCCAAGGCTCTTTACGAGCTTTTATGTTTTTAGGTCTGTAAAAATCTTTCGATATAAGATTCTTTAAGATTTTTTTACTGCCTTTTTTCGCAATTTTCCTACGTTTTTTATAAGCTTCCTGCCCAGTATAACGTATCTGTCGCTGCCAAGAGGCTTCTTTAAATCCATCATATAATTGGAAATGGTCTATTGTTTCGATCTCAGCTCTAACAAGAGGGTTTTTGTTAAAAGGAATATTTGTAAGAGATTTGTTATTCTTTTTTAAAACTAAAGCTTTTCCTATTATGGGAAGAACATTCGAATAAGATTGTTCTATGTTGAAAAAACTTATGGTAGGGCTAAGTACTATGGGAAGAATATCTAAATAAGGTTGTTCTGTTTTTAGAATATCTATTGTAGGGCTGAGCCAATATTCTTTTTTATCAATGATAGCCAAAACAATGATGTTATCAAATGAAGTAGGAGAGCTGGGCAAAGTTTTTAAATATTTTAAGGTGGTCCTGTTTGTTTGGACAGGTTTGCAGCTTATTTAAGGTGTATCCTGTTTCATATTATGCTGCCAGTTCT
>JADGEY010000480.1 GCA_016744185.1 Emcibacteraceae bacterium
TGTGTGTGTGTGTGTGTGTGTGTGTGTGTGTGTGTGTGTGTGTGTGTGTGTGTGTGTGTGTGTGTGTGTGTGTGAGTATGTGTGATTTATAATGAATGAAAGCTTTATTCCTCGGCCAACCAAATCAAATACTCCACGATCTTTACCCGATAGACTAACTCCTCGATTGTGGAGCCCTCCTATTCATCAACACCCTTACGAACCATCCTTGCCCCGACTATTAAAACACCCCCTTAAAAGCCCCGTCCATTCAGATACACCCATACAAGCCGCGCCCATTCGCATAACCCCCATCCACAACTAACTCCTCGATGATGGTTTTATCCGTGGACTGTGAGAGCACCAATATGATGCGGTGTTTTTCGCCGGATTTGGTGTCCCGCAGAAGGTAGCGGTCCCACAGGGCCGTCCAGGCACGACGGCCCGCCGTAGCCACGCCCGCCGAGTACACGATGTCCTTGAGGTCACTGGCGAAGTGTTTACCCTCCACGGGGTCAGCTAAGAACTCATTGAACAGACGCACAGCGTTGCGTAGCGTCTTGTCGTGGCCCACACTCACTCCCATGGTGAGTACAATGTTCTGCAGTAGGCTGTGTGTAGGCGGGGGTGTAGGCGCGGGTGTAGGC
>JADGEY010000482.1:500-626 GCA_016744185.1 Emcibacteraceae bacterium
TGTGGTGTGTGTGTGTGCGTGGTGTGTGTGTGTGTGTGGGCGTGTTGTGTGTGTGTGTGTGTGTGTGTGTGTGTGTGTGTGCGTGTGGTGTGTGCGTCGTACGAGTGTGTGTGCGTGTGTGTGTGT
>JADGEY010000483.1 GCA_016744185.1 Emcibacteraceae bacterium
GTGTGTGTGAGTGTGTGTGTGTGTGTGTGTGTGTGTGTGTATGTGTGTGTGTGTGTGTGTGTGTGTGTGTGTGTGTGGTCATAACTAACCAATACGACTGCTCTTTACACTGTGGCCCAGATTCGCCTATACTTTGACCCTTTGCCCTTAGAATGATAAAACAAATATATATAAAAACAAATATATATAAAACAATGTTTTTGTAAAATTACGAAATATTCCAATCGTGAGGATGTATAAAGACCATAAAGATCATTTTTAACCAAATCTGAGATAAATGTAAATTCTACATAAATGGTGACTAATTGTGTGTTGATTATTCTAATAACCTAATTTAGGTTTTTAGACGAAGTCATATTGATAGATAATATAGTTTATAGTTTAGATAATATAGTTTATAAATATATAGTTTATTGTTTACAATAAAATACTAACAATCATTAGGAATACAACACTAAATATTGCATAATGTATTATATAGATGGGTCAATCAGACGATATAGTGGGGATGCATCAATACAATACAAAACACTACATTATTTTATATACCACTTCTTGAGCACTCACACACACACACACACACACACACACACACACACACACACACACACACATATATATATAT
>JADGEY010000484.1 GCA_016744185.1 Emcibacteraceae bacterium
TAAATAAATGTATTAAATAAAAGTATTTTAAATGTAAAATAAACCTATTTTGAAAATAATCACACCACACGATATCATATAAAATTTCTTATATATATTAATATACCTCTACTATTGATCAAGTCCAGTGCACGCTAAACCTACCAAACTCAAACCTAAACACTAGCCACCATCGACAAACCCCAACATAATACTAATCCCTATAAACCCAAACTCTACACTAACCCCACCAATCAACAATACTACACCAATCCCTCCAAATCCCTCCAAAACTCTCCACTACATCAAATCCCAAAACTACACCAACTACACAAAACCCCTACACAACACTACCCCTCCTTAGCCCTACCTTACCCCTCCCTAGCACCAAACACTACCCTTAAGTCCACCTCATTGGCTACAAATTGGCCACAAACCTTCTCTTTAAGGTCAGTCATGTCCACTGTTCCATTCTTGTACATTTTGATAACTTCAATTCTCATGCCGGCCATTTGAGCAGATGCAGGGTTTGTGCCGTGAGCTGAGGCTGGGATTAAGCATACCTGTGTGTGTGTGTGTGTGTGTGTGTGTGTGTGTGTGTGTGTGTGTGTGTGTGTGTGTGTGTGTGTGTGTGTGTGTGTGTGT
>JADGEY010000485.1 GCA_016744185.1 Emcibacteraceae bacterium
TATATACTATGCCTAAAAATCGCAGTTTACCTTTTTTCCTATTTTATTTATTTTCGTTATTACTTTGAGTTTCAATATAAAAAATGCTATTTTTCTACATACCTAATTTTTCTTATTATAATATATATATATGTATATGTGTCAACACAAATGCCCCCCAATTAACTCTCGACGTGGTCGCCGACAGAGTCGCAAGCGTGTGTGCAGTAACGTGTTGATGAGCGACTGCAAAACTCAAAAGGATTCTTCGGAGAATCGTGACTGCTACGACGACAGCACATGTGGCCAAAGTTGGACATTGATCACGCTGAGCTTGGTGACGATTGTGGTCAGTCTGGCCGTGTTATTCGTCATGTACGCCCTGTACACCGGCAGAACTCGCTTCAAGGTTTGTAGTGGCGTGCTGGCGATGGCGATGACAACATAATGTACATCGGCATGTCTAAGACCTGATGGTAACGATCAGGGTGATAAAGATGATGACTATTATGATGATGACGATGTTAATAATGATGATGATGATGATGATGATGATGATGATGATGATGGTGTTTATGATGATGATGACGATGACGATTATTACTCTGTACACGTGGAGAGATATGGA
Organism: Emcibacteraceae bacterium; assembly: GCA_016744185.1. Taxonomy (GTDB): domain Bacteria; phylum Pseudomonadota; class Alphaproteobacteria; order Sphingomonadales; family Emcibacteraceae; genus Pseudemcibacter. The sequence continues at coordinate 608 of JADGEY010000485.1, forward strand.
TGTATATATAAATATAT
>JADGEY010000486.1 GCA_016744185.1 Emcibacteraceae bacterium
CTTTTCATACTGTTTTTTATATTCACATTTTATAATTCTTTGTGTTTTTTTATCGAAATGATGAGTAGGTCATAGGTGTTTTGCTGTTTTGTTTTTTTATTAGATATATATGAAATGCCCAGGATACATTTTTATTATTATTAATTTTTTTTTCTTTCATCTTTTTTGTTCAATCTTGTTCAATGTTGATAAATTAATTGGTGTGATTCGAGGATTAAGGATTCACTTATGATGGTGGGTAAGTGTTACCAGTGTTCACAAAAGTGGCGCATTTGTGTTCCCCAAGGTATTGGTTAAACCAGCTGTTATTGAACTTAACTAAATCCCTAAAGTTGAATATACATAGTAATTATGACACATTGATTAAAGTTTTTTGACCTAATCCAATCATCTCAAATATTTAGTTTCCTAGGCACTTCATAATTTTTTTAACATAGTTTATTGTAATATCACGTCTTATATATTTTAAATTTTTTTAAACTCTTTTATATTTTACACTTGTATATGCATATAATCAACATTTAGTCTCTTTTTTTAACATTGTTTTTTATTTACTTGTGTGTGTATGTGTGTGTGTGTGTGTGTGTGTGTGTGTGTGTGTGTGTGTGTGTGTGTGTGTGTG
>JADGEY010000487.1 GCA_016744185.1 Emcibacteraceae bacterium
ATGTGATATAATAAGCTAGTATTTTGTAAGTTTAGTTATTCAATTCATGCAAATTTTACAATTTTTCTCCGAGAATTATTATTTTAAAGATTATTCTTAAATTGAATAATTACAATAAAATCAGTTTAATTTATTTTACACCTATTTAACTCCTAATTAATCTTACCCCTTTTAATCATTGACCTTACTTATCTTTACCTGATCCCTACTTACCTTAATATTACCCCTACTTAATCATCTACCCTACTTACCTATACCTTACCCTTATTTAAATATACCTACTGTCCGACTACTCTACCCAGACCACTTGCCTATAACTACAACAAACCACTTGCTTCAGGGGAGCCAGTAGATGAGCTAATGTCTGATCACAAGAGCAAAGCTGGAGAAAATACTTCTGTGGAATTCTGCGGAGGAACGTTAGTTTACCTGATATCATAACTTGCTATAGTCATTGTAGTCATTTTCATTGTGATCATTATAGTCATTGTCATTATAGTTATCATTATAGTTGGTTGTCATTTATCATTATCATTATCATCATCATCATCATCATCATCATCATCATCATCATCATCATCATCATCATCATCATTGTCATTATCATTCTCATCATCTCATC
>JADGEY010000488.1 GCA_016744185.1 Emcibacteraceae bacterium
GGTGTGTGTATTGGTGTAGGAGTGTATGTAGGCGTGTGTATTGGTGTAGGAGTGTATGTGTGTGTTTGGGTGAATGTACTTGTGTGTTGGAGAGTTTATAAATAAGTGGTTTTTAAATAAGTGTGTGTGTGGGTGGGTGTTGGGTGTTTGGGTGTTTATGTGTGTGGCTGGGTGGAGGTATTTGGTGAGTGTGTGTGTATGAGTGTGTATGAGTGCGTGAGTGTGTGTGAGGGTATGAGTGTGTGTGTGTGTGTGTGTGTGTGTGTTTATTTGTGTGATTATTGTATGATTGTGTGTGCTAGTGTGTGCTAAACATAAATCTACTCTATGTCTGTGTATGCAGATGTGTGTATGTGTGTAGATATGTGTGTGTATGTGTGTGTGTGTGTGTGTGTGTAATGTGTGTGTGTGTAGATGTGTGTGTGAGAAGCTGGATAGTCTTTGATCAGATGCTTTGAACAAGAATTTTAGATGATGTTGTAATCATATGAGTTTTGATTGACACTTTAATTATAGGGATAGTGGGTATATAGATATCAGTTATGGGGTGGATGTGGATGTAAGCTGGATGCTGCTGGCATTATAGTTGTTAAATGTCTATTGGATAGGTGGTTTGGGA
>JADGEY010000489.1 GCA_016744185.1 Emcibacteraceae bacterium
TATGGGTATGGGTATGGGTATGGGTATGGGTATGGGTATGGTATGGGTATATGTATGGGTATGGGTATGGGTATGGGTATGGGTATGGGTATTGGTATGGGTATGGGTATGGGTTTGGGTATGGGTATGGGTATGGATATGGGTATGGGTATGGGTATGGGTATAGGTATATGAATGGGTATGGGTATGGGTATGTGTATGGGTATGGGTATGGGTATGGGATGGGTATGGATATGGGTATGGGTATGGGTATGGGTATGGGTATGGGTATGGGTATGGGTATGGGTATGGGTATGGGTATGGGTATGGGTATGGATATGGGTATGGGTATGGGTATGGGTATGGGTATGGGTATGGGTATGGGTATGGGTATGGGTATGGGTATGGGTATGGGTATGGGTATGGATATGGGTATGGGTATGGGTATGGGTTGGGTATGGGTATGGGTATGGGTATGGGTATGGGTATGGGTATGGGTATGGGTATGGGTATGGGTATGGGTATGGGTATGGGTATGGGTATGGGTATGGGTATGGGTATGGGTATGGGTATGGGTATGGATATGGGTATGGGTATGGGTATGGGTATGGGTATGGGTATGGGTATGGGTATGGGTATGGG
>JADGEY010000048.1 GCA_016744185.1 Emcibacteraceae bacterium
AGTGACCCTTCGTTCCAATTAGCTAAAATAAAACAAATGGTTAAACAATAAATGAACTAGTTATCTGGTACAGCCCCTTTATTAAAACTAATTAATTAAGGAGAATATGAGTATTTTGTATATCCTCCATTTTTTATCCCTTCACCACATTCTGTTTTTTACCGTAAGGGTGACGCATGGGCAGCCCCTCTAAAAATAGCGTTCATCAGCATAAGATTTAGACCGTCAAGATAAGCCCGAACCGCGGGGTCACTTGTAAATCCTATAACCTGTCCTCTCCCTCTTCTTTGAACAGCAACAAAGGGTTTATAGGCAAGTTGGGCGCGGTTTTCTTTCCATAAATAACCGCTTAGAAGCAGATCGTCTTTTCCCAAAAACCGTGCTACATTCATTCCCTTATCAAGCGGCATTGGCGTGTAAATATCACGCCCTCTATATAGAATATTCAGCTCCTTTTTGACCCCCGCAGCAAGCCAATGCTCAGGATCAACTTTTGCCCGCAACATAACGCCCGAAACAGCATCAGGAGATTCTTTAATAGGGTCAATTGCTTTGTCAAAATCTTCTGTGCTGGTTAAAAGCGTGCCTTTAACACGGCTCTTTTTCTTTTTTTCTTCTTCTTCTTTCTTTTCATGTGTTTTAACAGCATATTCACGGCGCAGAGCTAAAAGATTAACCTCTGGGTCAGAAATATAACGCACAGCAGAGCCAAGAGCGATAAGAACGCCCCCTCTGCTAACCCATTCTTTAATTTTTTGAGTGCCGCTTTTACCAAAGAATTTCTTATAGTTTCTTCCTTCAGGTAAGATCAAAACATGGAACTGACTTAGATCTGTATAGCTAAGCGAGCTGCCCCGAATGGCTGTAACAGGATAGTCAAACTGGCGTTCAATGATATAGCGTGTATTTCCTGCGCTGTAAGATGAGGTTGGTTTATCCCAAAGAATTGCCACATGAGGAGGATTCATTTTTACGACATTCCCGCTGCCAAAATTTGGACCTTTAGTAATCCAGCTATCATTCACTCCTGTAACCTGCGCCCCTGTCATTTGAGCGATCTTTTGAAGCTTCTCACTTAAATCTGCATCATTAGATTTTACTTCAAAAATAAGACTTCCTGAAGGATATTTTTTACCCAAGCTTGTGAAAGGCTGATCCGATGATTTAACCTTTAACCCTTGGCGAAGAGCATGGCTTAGCAGGCGGCTAGAGGTTGACTGCCCCCATGGAACAAGAAAAGCCACCGTAGCCTCTGGGTTTTCAACGCTGCCAGAGCCATGATATTCTGCACCTACTTTTACTGTTTTAACCCTAGATATTTTACCGCACCGATCAACTTTTACGTTAAACATATGAGGAAGCGACCAAGCCGTAACATCATAAATTTGATCAGATAGGTCTTTTGCCCTGCGTCTTTCTTGCTCTTTAAGGAATGGTTTTTCCATTTCCACTTGGTCTTCCATCACCGTGCGGATAAAGCGTTTTGACGGCTGGGCACTGTCAATAATAAGGCTGCCTGATTTATAATTCTTACCGCATATTTTAAAAGAAGACAGCGATTTTTTAACCTCCACTCCTTGCTTGGTAAGAAGTCCTGCAATCTTTGTTGCCGCCGCTTGGTCTTGCTGAGCAGGAATGATATAATAGCGGTTTTTTTCTTTTTTTCCTTCTAAAATAGCAGTTTTTCGGTAGCTATAAAATTCATTCAGTAATTTGGTTTTATTCACGGCGGTTACTTCTGCTGTCGAAATTGACGCAACAAAATGATGGCGCACCGTATCACGGTAATGCAGCGTCGTTCCGTCATTTCTGCGAAAGCTAAGCCCTCGTGATGAAGCCTGCTCATAGGTCATCGCAACCGAGCCATAATAACTCGGCCAGCTCGCACCGTACCCAGGGTAAAAAGCATCAAAAATTTCACGGGTAAAATAATCAAAGCCATATTGATCAAAATATTTTGCGTTATTCTTGCCAAATAGCTCAAGGCTGGCTCTTTGGTCTTTGGCAAGATGCGGATTAAACGGTACGGCTTCTGGAGCAAAATAATAAGATGAATTTCCGCCCATTTCATGCAGGTCGACAAAAACAATCGGGAAAAACTCTTGCAGAGCTTTAATGCGTCCTTCTGTTTCAGGCTGAGTCAGAGCAAACCAGTCACGGTTCATATCAAATAAATAATGGTTGGTGCGCCCCCCCGGCCAAGGCTCATTATGTTCCGCCGCAGACGTACTGCTATCCGCTTGCAGCCCCCGTGCGGTGCGGTAATTATGAACAAATCTATCGCGTCCATCTGGGTTTTGCAAAGGATCAATAAAAACCACTGAATCCTTCATTATTTTATCGGTTTGAGGCTGGTTCTGCGCCGCAAGTAAATGATATGCCGTCTGCATCGCTGCATCCATTGGAGAAATTTCATTGCCATGAACGGAATAAGCAAGCCACGTAGAGCCAACCATCTGCCTAATAATTTTTTGTGCCTGCTTATCATTAAGAGTGCGCGGATCGGCAAGACGCTTCATATCACGGCTCATCGCATCAAGGTTTTTAATATTTCTTTTAGAAGAGATCGCTACATAAATAAGGTCACGCCCTTCCCATGTTTTACCGTATATTTTAATTTTCAAACGGTCAGGGGCCGCCTTTTCTAGTGCCGTAAAATAGCGGATCATTTCAGCATGTGATGTAATTTCCTCACCAATTTTAAAGCCTAGAACCTGCTGAGTTGTTGGAATTTTTTGATGATATATCGCTCCGGGCCAATATTCATATGCAGATTTATCCGCTGCAAAAGCAGGCATAAAAACTGCGCTGCTGAATCCTGAAATTAAACCGAGGAATATTATTATTCTCAAAAAATTCAACATATCCGTTTATCCCTTTTTTATTTTACAATATGATTAAGGTTAACCAAACTTGACAGTAAGATCAAACTTGTTTTTTAAAGCTCGTCTCTTTACAGTTGTTTTTTAAAATAAATTAAATGGATTTATAAACTTCATGCCCTCTCTTATCCTTGATAACCTTCCTTCTACGCAGGAATTTTATAGTAAATATTGGAATAAAAAAGCTTTTGTCCTACGCTCTTTTATAAAGAATGAAACGCTTGCAAATTTCATAGATGAAGATCATCTTGCGAGGCTTGCCATGGAAGATGATGTTAAATCCCGTATCGTCCTTAAAGGCAAAGATGTAAAAAGCTGGGACTGCCTTCATGGACCTTTTACAGAAGAAACTTTTACAGAGCTTGGAGATAAAGACTGGAGCTTGCTGGTACAAAACATTGACCAATATCACCCTGAAACAGCGGAGCTTTTAAAATATTTCAATTTCACCCCTCGCTGGCTGCTTGATGATATTATGGTAAGCTATTCGCCAAAAGGCGGCACGGTCGGGGCGCATATTGATAGTTATCATGTCTTTTTAGTGCAAGGCAAAGGGGAGCGAGAATGGAAAATTGGTCATGATCTTATTTTAGAAGAAGAATATGTCGAAGATATCCCTATTAAGCTCCTTAAAAATGATTTTGACGGTGAAACAATTACTATAAAGTCAGGTGATATTCTTTATATTCCGCCAAGAACGGCTCATCACGGCGTTAGCCAAGAGCCGTCCCTAACTTATTCCATTGGCTATTTAGGCCCAAGCTTTTCAGAGCTAATATGTGAATTTGGACAATATATTGAACAGCATGATTCTTTAAATGACCGCTATTACGGGTCAGAAATTAACGAGAGTTCATCAGGATTTATGATCTCATCTAAAGAGACGGATCATATTAGATCATCTCTTACATCTCTTATTCATTCCGCTAGCTTTACATCTTGGCTCTGCGAATATTTTGCCCTGCCTAATCTTGAAATTCCAGATGAAAGTGAAGCTGCTTACATGCCTTCTTATCTTAAGAAGCTGGTCACAGACGGTGCGAAACTTCAGAAAAGCTGCCTTCAAAAAATGATGTTTACTCCCAATGCAAAGTCAAAATCTTACCATGTTCAAATAGGCTCGGTCAGTTTTAATCTTGGCTTTAATGACCTTCCCCTTCTTCATCATTTGGCAAGTGAAGAGGTTTTTCCTATGAGTGATTTTACGAATCACATGGATTTATTACAAGAATTACTGTCTGAAAAAACCATTCACATCCTTTAAATGTCCCTCACAATGTTTAAATAATGAAATATTTTAACTAATTTTAGCTTTTTCAGCCCAAAAAAGAGGAAAAAATTTCTCTTGTTTACCCTCTTTGCAGAATAGGGTTGCTTAATTTATAAAACCATAGCATAGTTCGGGAATTAAATGCTAGTTTTTATATTAAAAGTAGAACATAATGCCCTTTGATAGTATAGATTTAGAACTCCTTGACTTAATTCAAAAAGATATTAGCATGTCTATCGATGAGTTAGCACGGCGTGTTGGTCTAACAAAGACTCCATGTTGGCGGCGTGTCCAAAAGCTTGAAAAATCAGGAGTGATTAGAAAAAAGGTAGCTTTGCTTGATAGTGCAATATTACAGCGCAAAACTTCCGTTTTTGTTCAGATTAAAACCAGTCACCATAATCGGGATTGGCTGGAAAATTTCTCTAAAATTGTTTCAAGCTTTCCCGAGGTGGTAAGCTTCTACCGTATGGCTGGCGAATATGATTATTTACTGCGTGTTTTAGTCAAAGACATTCCAGCCTATGATGATTTTTATAAAAGATTCATAGAAGCCACAAGCCTTAGAGATGTCACGTCAAATTTTGCCATGGAAGAACTTAAAAACACCACAGAAATCCCCTTTTAGAAGGGATTGAGGGTATAAGACCTTAAAATACGCCCAAGATATAAATGAGGGCAAGATGAGACAAAATTTAGATAATCTTCTAGAGAAGATAAGAAATGCTATTATTGGCGAAAAACAGCTTTTTGAAACAGCTTTTGGACAAAGACCTTTAATCTATGCGGATTATACCGCCTCTGGTCGGTCGCTTAAATTTATCGAAGATTATATTCAAACTCATATCCTGCCCTTTTACGCCAATACTCATAGCGAAACATCTGCAACAGGCCGTCAGACCTCTGCCTTTAGAGAGCAAGCAAGAGATATTATAGCTTCCTCCATTGGCGCAAATGATGATTATGCTATTATTTTTTCAGGATCGGGCGCAACGGCGGCTATTCATAAATTAATTGATATTCTCAATATCAGGATACCAAAAAATTTAGATGACCAATATAATTTAACCTCTTTAATCAAAGAGGAAGACCGCCCCGTGGTTTTTATAGGCCCATATGAGCATCATTCAAACGAGCTTCCATGGCGAGAAACAATTGCAGATGTGGTTGTTATTCCTTTTTCTGCTTGCGGTAAAATTGATGATCTAAAACTAGAAGAAGCTCTTGAAAAATATGCGGATAGAAAGCTTAAAATTGGCAGTTTTTCCGCCGCCTCTAACGTGACGGGACTGCTTAGTAATATATCTGAAATATCTGATCTTCTTCACCGCTATAATGCCCTGTCCATGTGGGATTATGCCGCAGCTGCACCCTATGTTGATATTAATATGGCAGATCATGATTTAGATGCGATTTATATTTCACCTCATAAATTTATTGGCGGACCGGGAACGCCGGGTATTTTAGCCATTAAACGCTGCCTGCTGACCAATAAAATCCCTTCTATGCCTGGCGGTGGAACGGTTTCATGGGTTACGCCAGAGAACCATACCTATCTTCCCGCTGGCGCGCGCAAAGAAGAAGGCGGCACCCCTGCGATCGTAGAATCAATTCGTGCGGGCATGGTTTTTCAATTAAAAGATGCGGTGGGTGCAAAAAATATTGAGCGGCTTGAACATGATATGTTTGCCTGTGTGATAGAGCGGTGGTCAAAATCTGAAAATATTCATGTTCTAGGCTGCTTAGATGCTGGGCGAACCTCTATTGTTTCTTTTCAAATCATGGGGGAAAATGGAAAGCCGCTTCATTACGGGCTTGTCACTGCCCTGCTCAATGATCTTTTTGGCATTCAGGCAAGAGGGGGCTGTTCCTGCGCGGGGCCTTATGGTCATAAACTGCTAAATATCAGCCCTGAATTTTCTGCGGCTACCGAAAAATCTGTGGCGGAAGGTCATTCTATTTTAAAGCTCGGCTGGGTGCGGCTTAATTTCAATTATTTCATTGATCCAGAAACATTCGAATATCTTGCCGCCGCAGTAGAATTTATTGCGCAGCATGGCTGCAAGCTTCATGAATCTTATGAATATGATAAATTAGAGGGGGTTTGGAAGCATAGGAGCGGTCATCAAACTCAACTTCATAATTTAAATAATATCTCATTTACAAAAAGTAATAATGATAAAGACGCAAAAAACATCAAAACCGATCGGCCCCTATCAAGTTTTATTGCCCAAGCAGAAGAAATAATTCAAGAACTTTATAACGCTCCCCCTGATAGCTCTTCTGGCTTTTCTCTTACGCTGGCGAAAGAAGCTGAAAAACTCCGCTGGTTTGCCTTGCCCTCTGATTTTTAATGCCCCTATCTGGTTTTTAATGCCCCTAATCTGGTTTTTAATGCCCCTAATCTGGTTTTTAATGCCCCTAATCTGGTTTTTAATGCCCCCCATCTAGCTTTTAATGAAAGTAGAACAATAAAGCCTTTATTAATATTTAAAGCTCTATTATAAACAAAACGTAATATGCACCAAAAATAATATTTTGTACTAGAGGCTTCATGTGGCTAATCTACTTTTGCTTTCTCAGAGAATTCCTTTTCCGCCTAACAAAGGCGAAAAGATTAGAACCTTCCAAATGCTCAAACATTGGAGTAAAAGCCATGACATTCATCTCGGCTGTTTCATTGATGATGAAAATGATTGGCAGTATAGAGAAACCTTAGATGGTTTTTGTAAATCATCTAAATATATTGCACTCAATTCTCTGACCTCCTATCTCAAGGTTATTCCTGCTCTTTTAAGCGGCAAGGCACTTTCTGTTGCTTTTTATCACCGAGAAGCCATGCAGCATTGGACCGATTATATGATCGCTGTCCAAAAGCCTGAAATTATTGTTATTTTTTCTTCTGCCATGGCGCAATATGTCTCTTATAAAGATCATGGGGCAAAAGTTATCTTGATGGATTTTGCCGATGTTGATAGCGATAAATGGCTGCAATATGCACGGACGGCTAAATTCCCGATGAATTGGATATATTCCCGTGAAGGACGCACTTTATTTGAATTTGATAAAAAAGTCACCGAAGGGACAGATGCCAGCATCTATGTTACTCAAAATGAAGTTGACCTTTTTGACAGGCTTGCCCCCGAGACTAAAGGGAAATCTCACGCCATTAGTAACGGCGTTGATTTAAATTATTTTAATCCTGAACATAAATATCCCCGCCCAAAAGAAATGAAGGAAGGCAGTTTTAATATTTGCTTCACAGGCGTGATGAGCTACCGCCCCAATGTGGACGCCGTAACTTGGCTGTGCAGAGAAGTTCTACCGATTATTTGGCAGAGCCTACCTGAACTTAAATTTTTTATTGTTGGCTCTGCTCCGAATAATGATGTTTTAAAGCTTGCCAGTGATAAAATTATTGTGACGGGACGGGTCGAAGATGTCCGCCCCTATATCCATTATTCTAACGCCGCCACCACCCCCCTTCGCATTGCACGGGGCATTCAAAATAAAGTGTTGGAAGCCATGGCAATGGAAAAAATAACCGTTGTTACGCCGCAGGCCCTAGAAGGGATAGAAGCCTCTGACGGAAAAGAACTTTATTTGGCAGCAACCGCAGAGGATTACGCTGCTGCTGTTCTTAAAGCTGTGCAGAAACCAGACCCAAAGGCGGCCAGAGAAACCAAGAAACAAGCCCGAAAAACAGCAATAGAGAAATATTCATGGCAGGCAAAATTTAAACAATATGATGCACTTATTCAAAAAATCTCAAATGCAAAAAAACCAATATCCAAAAAATCAATAAAAGGAGCTAAAAATTCTAGTTAGAGCAAGAGCTCCCCTACGCCTTGGGCTGGCGGGAGGCGGCACGGACGTTGCCCCTTATTGTGACCAATATGGCGGCTATATTTTAAATGCAACAATCAATATGTATGCCTATGCCATCATAGAGACCCTAGAAGATAACAATGTTATTTTTAAAGCGTCCGATATGGAAAAATCTTTCACAGACCAGCCAAAATCATTCTATCCCATTGAAGGCGATCTTATTTTACATAAGGCGGTTTATAACCGTATCATTAAAGATTATAATAATGACATTCCCCTTGCGCTGAAGCTTACAACCTATTGCCAAGCTCCCCCAGGGTCTGGTCTTGGCTCTTCTTCAACAGTAGTCGTTGCGATGATTAAAGCCTTTGTTGAGCTGCTTAATCTTCCTCTTGGAGAATATGAAATTGCTCATCTCGCCTTTGAAATAGAACGTCAAGATGCTAATCTTGATGGCGGACGGCAAGACCAATATGCGGCAGCCTTTGGCGGCGTAAATTTCATGGAATTTTATAATGATGACCGTGTAATCGTTAATCCTCTCAGAGTGAAAAACTGGATTATGTCAGAATTAGAAGCCTCATTAATGCTTTTCTATACTAATGTCTCTCGTGATTCAGAAATCATCATTAAAAAGCAGGTCCGTAATGTAACAGAAGATAAATCTATTGCTGTAAAAGCGATGCATAAAATCAAACAAAATGCCCTGCATATGAAAGAAAACCTCCTCAGAGGTAACATTGATGGGCTTGCAGAAAATTTAGCCGCAGGCTGGAAAGCCAAAAAAGAGACCGCAAAAGAAGTAACCAATCCTCATATTAACGCTCTCTATGATGCTGCGCTTAATGCAGGGGCTAAGGCTGGTAAGGTTTCTGGCGCAGGAGGGGGCGGATTTATCATGTTTATTGTTGATCCTGCCAAACGTATGGATGTTTTACGGGCTTTAAAGGCGCATGAGGGCTATACCGTAGAATGTAGTTTTACAAAACATGGAACTCAAGGCTGGAGACTATAAATGAGTGATAATTTTATGCTGAAAGAGCTTAAGCGTTCTTATCAATTGCTTGATGATATTAAAAATGATGCCCTGCTATTAGAGCTTATCCAGCGGAGCGGCATAGAAATGAGCCGCGTGTTTAAAGGTGGCTATAAAGTGCTGCTTGCTGGAAATGGCGGTTCTGCTGCTGATAGCCAGCATCTTGCCGCTGAACTTGTCGGGCGTTTCGCTTTTGAGCGTCCTAGCCTGCCATCAGTAGCCCTGACAACAGATACATCAATTTTAACTGCCATCGGAAATGATTATGGCTATGAGCATATTTTTTCTCGCCAAATTAATGCTCTAGGCGTTAAAGGGGACATGTTCATTGCTATTTCGACTTCTGGTAATTCCAAAAATATTACCGAAGCCTTAAAAGCTTGCAAAGAAAAAGGTATTTTCACCATTGGAATGACAGGCTCTTCTGGTGGGGCGGCGAAAGAGCTTTGCGATATTTGTCTTTGCATGCCCTCTGACATTACCCAAAAAATCCAAGAAGCCCATATTCTTGTCGGTCATACGATCTGCGCTTATGTGGAAGAAACGATATTCCCAGACTATAAACCTCAAGTAAGATACCCGCTAAAAACAAGGCTATAATAATGGAAGCAATCATTCTAGCAGGAGGTCTTGGCACTCGGTTACGCAGCGCCGTTGCGGGCGTTCCTAAACCGATGGCTCCTATTTTAAATAAAGAAGAGGGGACGAGCAAACCCTTTTTAGAATATTTACTCACTTATTTAAAAAACCAAGGCGTGACAAGGATTATCCTTTCAGTGGGCTATCTTTCTGAGGTCATTTCTGATTATTTTGGCTCAAAATTTCAAGATATTGAAATTATATATGCTGTAGAAAACACGCCGCTTGGCACAGGAGGAGCGATAAAAAATGCTTTGTCCTTTGTTCATTGTGAAGATGTTTTTTGTCTCAATGGCGATACGCTCCTTGCCATTGATTTTAAAGAAATGTACTGCGGCTATCAGCGGTCTGGTCAAAAAATGGCAATAGCGCTGCGAGAGATGAGCGATGTAAGGCGTTATGGCACGGCGAAAATAGAGGGGGATTTAATTACAGGCTTTGAGGCTTCACAAGATGTTGCAAATCAGAGCAGCCCTAAAGCAGGCTGGATTAACGGCGGCATTTATTTATTCAAAAAAAAACTGTTAATGAATTTTGACACAGTGGATAAATTTTCCTTTGAAGAAGAAATTCTTGAAAAGAAAATCGCAAGCATTCACCCCCATGCCTATAAAAACAACGCTCCCTTCATTGATATTGGAATTCCAGATGATTTTCACCGTGCAGGCGTTTTTCTAAAAACAATTAAAGGCTTGAATGATGGTTAAAGCAGCTTTTTTAGATCGGGACGGCATCATCAATATTAACACAGGTCACGCCCATAAAACGGATCAAATTATCTTTGTCGAGGGCATTTTTAAGCTCTGCCAAACTCTCCAAAAACTTAACTATAAAATAATCATCATCACCAACCAAGCAGGTATTGCCAAAGGCTATTATTCTGAAAAACAATTTCATGAATTAATGGACTGGATGACAGATGAATTTCAAAAACAAGATATAGATTTTGATGGAATTTATTACTGCCCTCATCATAAAGACGGTCTTGGAGATTATCAAAAAATCTGTAAATGCCGCAAGCCTGAAGCGGGCATGATCTTAAAAGCAGCAGCTGAACTGGATTTAGATGTTTCGCAATCTCTTTTCATTGGTGATAAAATGCCCGATATGATTGCCGCCGCCAATGCCAAAGTTAAAGATAGAATACTCATGTGCGAGGCGGCTAAGGAAGAAGCTGTATCTTCTAACGTTCAAAATTTAAATATCCGCCCCTTCACCTCTCATAGCGCTGTAACGCAGTGGATCATCCAGAATCAGACGGAAGCCTAAAATGAAAATTTTGCATATATTAGATCACTCCCTTCCCAGCTATTCTGGATATGTTTTTAGAACGCTTTATATTTTAAAAGAACAACATGCTTTAGGGTGGCAGACAGCCCATCTAACGTCCCCAAAACACCCAGTTCATCATGCCCAGAGCGAGATTTTCGAAGATAAAGTTTTTTACCGCACTAAAACTCCTAGGTTTATGAATGTTCCTTTTATTGGCGAGCTTTCTCTTATCCATGCGCTTACTAGGCGCATTGAAGAGGTGATTAAGATTGAAAAACCCGACATTATTCACGCTCATTCTCCCGCCCTTAATGGAACAGCAGCCATAGCCGCTGCCAAGAAATATAATATTCCTGTGGTCTATGAAATTAGAGGATTATGGGAAGATGCTGCCGTTAGCCATGGCACAAACCGTTACGGCAGCCTTAAATATAAAATGGCGAGAGCTTTAGAGACGCGGGTGATGAAAAATGCTGATGCTATTACTTGTATTTGTGAAGGACTTCGCAGTGAAATTATCCTTCGGGGTATAAAGGCAGATAAAATTACCATCATACCAAATGCCGTCAATACCGAAGAATTTCCCGTCATAGGCTCTAATCCCGACATAAAGCTTATGAAAAAATTTGACCTGACCAAAGGAGAGGTCATCGGATTTTTAGGATCATTTTATAATTATGAAGGGCTTGATATTTTAATTGATGCCCTGCCCGAAATAATTAAGGTTAGACCAAATGTAAAACTACTTCTTGTCGGCGGCGGGCCCTGTGAAGAAGCCCTTAAAAAACAAGCGGCGAGCAGCTCAGCTGCAAGTTCTATTATTTTTGCAGGGAAAGTTCCTCATCAGGAGGTTAACCTTTATTATAATCTGATCGACCTTCTGGTCTATCCCCGAAAATCCATGAGAGTGACAGAAATGGTAACGCCTCTAAAGCCCTTAGAAGCGATGAGTCTTGGGCGTGTTTTCATGGCTTCTAGCGTTGGCGGGCATAAGGAGCTTATTCAAGGTGGCATCACAGGATATTTATTTACTCCCGATAATCCAAAAATCTTAGCCGAAAAAGCAGTCCAGATTTTATCGGTCCCAGATGACTGGCAGAGCCTTATCAAAAACGGCCGTCATTTCGTTGAAAATGAAAGAACATGGAAAAACTCCGTCCATCATTACAAAGCTCTATATCAAAAAATACTTCATAAAACACTCTACTCCATAAGAAAAAACTAATATTATGATGGTAAATATTTTACCTAACTGTACCTATTATGCAACAATAAATATTATATAGATTTCATGTGGTATTTTAGTATAAAATTCTACATATTCCTCCTAGGTAGAATATTTTATACGCATATAGGAAAACAAGAGAATTATTCTATAATATTTAAAAATAACTTCCCCCCTAAAAAATTAAAATAGACAAACCTAGAAAGTTAACTGATTCATATGAATTGACCACACGGCTGTGGAATGCTAGTTTCCTAACGTTGCCAGTAGAAGGCAACATCTAAATGCATAGTTTCGCACGCAAAAGTAAGAAATGAATTATAAAATAAAATATATGAGAATTACTTTTTTAAGTGATCCCTCGCCTTTACATATTTTTAACTAACGGAGGACTATAATGAAAAGTAATTTTTCATCCCGACTAAAATTTAGCGTTTCGGCAATTGCAGTTACAGCAATGTCAATAACAGCACAAACAGCTTACGCTGCGGATACAGATAAAGAAGTAGAAGAAATCGAAGAAATCGAAGAAATCGTCGTAACAGGGTCACGTATTAAACGTAGTAATATAAACTCTCCAACTCCTGTTTCTATTATCGGCAGCGATGCCATACGTTTTACAGGAAACCTCTCACTTGGTGATCTATTAACAGAGGCTCCACAGCTTAGTTCCACATTTACAACGGCAAATTCATCGCGTTATATTGGTACTGCTGGTGGGTCTTTTTTAAGTCTTCGTGGGCTAGGTACATCACGTACATTAGTACTTGTGGATGGTAAACGTCATATTTCATCTAGTCCTGGATCAGCTTCTGTTGACATTAACACAATCCCAACAGATTTAGTTAAGCACGTTGAAATCATCACAGGTGGTGCATCTGCAATTTATGGGGCTGATGCGGTCACAGGTGTTGTAAACTTCATCATGAAAGATGATTATGAAGGCTTTACAGTACGAGGACAATATGGGCATGTTGGCGAAGGAAAACACTTCAATTATTCCACAAGTTTAATCGCAGGCGGCAACTTTGCAGATGATCGTGGTAACGTTGTATTTAACGTTGAATATGTTAAACAAAACGCTTTCCGCCAAGATGAACGTTCGTATATGAATGAGAAATGGAGGTTAGTCAATAACCCAAAAGACACAGGTCCAAAAGATGGTATTTCAGATCAAATTCATGTAGAAAATGCACGTCATAATGGTTATACATTAGGCGGTAAATTTGCTCTTGGTGGAAAATCATACATGTTTGAAAATAATGGTTCTTTTCGCGAAATGAAAAAAGGGACATATTATGGTAAAAGCGAATGCAGCAACTGTGATGGTTTCTCAGGAGTTGATTGGGGTTATCTGCAACCTAAGCTTGATAAAACTACCATTGCTTCTATGCTTAATTATGACATAACAGATAGCGTTAATGTTTTTTCTGAATTAAAATTTATTAACACTCGCGTTGAAAGCTATGGTTCAGGTTCATTTGATTGGCGCGGAAACCCACGTGGTGCGCTTATTAAACGTGACAATGCATTTGTAAGTGCTGCACTTGGAACATTGATGGATGCTAATAGTGCAACTAGTATTTCTCTCGGCAGAATTCATAATGATTTAGGTTTACGTCAAGAAAATAATTCACGAAAAACATACCGTATTGTTCTTGGCGCTAAAGGGGAAATTTTTGATGATATGTCATGGGAGGTCTCTTATAATTATGGAAACACCGCCCGTACGCTTCTTGCAAGTAATAACCGTATTAATAGCCGGTTTTATGCCGCAATTGATGCCGTAAAAGATGCAAATGGTAAAACTGTCTGTCGCTCATCTCTTTCTTCTGGTGATACAGGGTATGATGCAAAATATGATAACAACCCATTATTAAGCGGTTGTATCCCCCTTGATATTATGGGAGAGAATCGTGGATCACAAGCAGCTAAAGATTGGGTTAATGCGCGAGGTATTCGTTATGATACCTTATCTCAACATGTTGTAAGCGGACATCTTACAGGAGACGTTGTTGAACTACCTGCTGGAACGATGAGTTTTGCTCTTGGTGCAGAATGGCGTAAAGAAAGAAGTGATTCAAACCCATCACAAGTTGATCAATTAGGAATTACTTTTGGCAATAAACTTTTAAGAACATCTGGTAATTTTACAACAAAAGATGTTTTTGCTGAAATCACTGCTCCGCTTGTTGCTGATAGCGTTATGATGAAAGAATTATCATTAGACGCAGCTATTCGTTATGCAGATTATAGTACTTCTGGTGGAAACACGAGCTGGAAAGTTGGTTTGAATTGGACGCCAATTGATGATATTCGTTTTAGAGCAACATATTCACGTGCAGTAAGAGCACCAAATATTAGCGAATTATTCGGTCCACTTAATCAAAATTTCTTCAGTGCATCTGACCCATGCTATAAAGATGCATTATCAAAGATTGCTGATGCAACTAAACGCAATAACAGAATTAAAAATTGTAAAGCACTCGGTATTCCAGACCCAGAAAATAGAATTCAAACTAAATTTTCATCTATAGCAGGTGTTTCAGGTGGTAATCCAAATTTAGAGCCCGAAACAGCTAAAACATGGACTGTTGGTGCGGTATTTACACCAACATTTTTAGAAGACTTCTCTTTAACTGTTGATTATTGGAATATTGATATTAAAGATGCAATTTCTGGTATTGGTGCTTCTAATATTAAAGAGCGGTGCGTAGATGCAGATACAATTAATAACTTATATTGTAAATTATTAACTCGTGGTGGTGCTTCTGAGAATCATAGAATCATTAAAATTCAGGATAATGATCAAAACATTGCGGCTTTAACATCTTCTGGTATTGATCTTGACGTACGTTATCGTTTAAATGAAGAATTTTCATTTAACCTTGTTGGATCATATCTTATTTCTTATAAAGATTTCTCTTTCCAAGATGAACCTGAAACATTTGATGAATATGCTGGTGGAGCAGGAAGCCCGCGTTTTGTGGCTAATTTAACATCTTTATATAATAATGGGCCATGGAAACTAAGCTACAAGATGCGCCTTATTGGAACACAGCTTATTGAAAGCGCCTTAGAAGATTATAATGACGCTCCAGAGCGAAACCCTTATAAATCAACAGGTGGAAAACTATATCATAATTTAAAAGTAAGTTATACTTTTGAAGAAAGCTATGAAATTTATTTTGGAGTAGATAATATACTTGCAACAAACCCACCAGTTCATTGGAGTGGGACAGGAAGTACATCAGGGCAATATGATAGCAAAGGCCGTTTCTTTTACGGCGGCTTTGTCCTTTCTTTCTAAAATAGTATTTTTATAAACTTAAATAAATCTGGCGGTTTTTCTTAAAGCCGCCAGATTTTATAAATCCTTGTTTTTAGTTTAGGGAGCTGCCCTAGATAACTAATAAAGGTTGTCATGACGGGCATGAAAAAAGCAAAACCAGCAATTGAATATTTTGTATAGGATCAACGGGCTCGTACGGCTGCATCTTTGGTAAATATTAATAAGACGACAGCTGCGTATTATTACTGTCACTTGAGAGAAATAATTTACTTAGCAACAGAAAATAGGGCTATTTTTTCTGGTGAGATTGATGAGAGTGACAGAAATGGTAACGCCTCTAAAGCCCTTAGAAGCGATGAGTCTTGGGCGTGTTTTCATGGCTTCTAG
>JADGEY010000490.1 GCA_016744185.1 Emcibacteraceae bacterium
GGGTGTGTGTGTGTGTGTGTGTGTGTGTGTGTGTGTGTGTGTGTGTGTGTGTGTGTGTGTGTGTGTGTGTGTGTGTAAACGTAATTCTACTATAATTGAATTGTATGATATTACATTCTTATTATATAACAAATTTAGATTCAAGACACAACTTCTGGAATATCATTGACGTTGACAGGAGATTGTGGACATGTATCACAGACATCTAAAGGTGAAACTTGTTTCGAAGAGATCGAAGAGAGGGAATGGACTATTCTCCTAAACGGCGAAAATTGCCATGATTCGGTATCCTCGAAAATCAACGAATCCCAATGGACGTCGATTCTGTTGATGGAAGAATCGGCGGACTTCGTGTCGAGTGGAGAAATCACCGAGTTAGTATGGCATGAGTTGTTGATTGAGGAGCTGGCATCCGTATCCGAAAACGAGGGTTACTCACAAATCAGCGAAGTGCAATGGACCTCTTTGCTCAGTATAGAACTAGCGACTTCGCCAAATGGAACTAAGGTTACATTGGATACATATATGTTGATAATTTAAACTATATATACCAACTTATAAGTATATTCAAAAGTCCGCTTCTTTACAGTTTAAGGTCATTCGTAAGCAATTAGTTAAAGT
>JADGEY010000491.1 GCA_016744185.1 Emcibacteraceae bacterium
CCCATACACCCCCTATGAACCCCATATACCCCCCACTCCCCATACACAGGCACATCAAAGGCTAAATTCATCGCAGAGGTGAATAAGTTGAGATTTGTTGACATTGGAACTTTGGTTCATCTTGAATGCATTGCTTCCACGGGTAAAGTCATGTGGTCCTATCAAACCATTCATATGTCCAGTTAGTATACAATGTATGACATCACCACCACCACCATCATTGTCATCATCATCATCATCATCATCATCATCATCGCTATAATCATCATCATCATCATCATCATCATCATCATCATCATCATCATCATCATCATCATCATCATCATCATCATCATCATCATCATCATCATCACTTCAAACCCTCACACAGTGAAACACACCTACAAACCAAAGGCCCAGTACTTTGGTCTGGAATTCAAAAATTTTAGCCCCCAAAACATTGGGTCCTACACATGTACCCTTCCTTCTGGCGACTCCATCACAACTCTACTCACTAGTTAGTACTTGAAAGGGTGGAGAGTAGGGGTAGGGATAGGGGGTAATGGTGGGAGTGGGATCTAGTGGTGGGGGTGTGAGATATGTATAGTGTAAGTGGGTGTGCTTAGGAGATATGTGCGAGAT
>JADGEY010000492.1 GCA_016744185.1 Emcibacteraceae bacterium
ATTTATAGCTTATATGCATAGTTTAATTTGCAAAAATGATACCAATTAATAATAGGGCGTTGATTTATAATATTGATGATTATAATAATGATATCAGTTTATCATGAATATATACCAAGTAAGTCATTTAATGTCACGGTAACTAAACTGGGTAGTTATTTAATAAAAGCTTCTACGAAATTTTGTAATTCAACATCGCTACGCTACGACCGAGATTGTAAAACTAGTTCTTTTTGGCACATATTTTGGATTTGTGAGACATATTTAGATATGAACCCACCTTTAAATCACTTTAAGATGAGTTTCACATATTTTAAAGTAAATTCCCATTCACTTAGAACGACCCTTGCTTCTACACCGGGTTAAGTTTGACATTAGACAATGGTTCTTGGTGTCTGATTGGAATCCTTTAACGTTATGGATATATAAGGACTCGTATCTGAGATTGTGTTCCCAGGAATATACATATGATACAAAACACGAGTTAGTTGCAAATTGAATATATATGAATTTATTACACACACACATATATGCACACACACATACACATACACACACACATACACACACACACACACACACACACACACACACACACACACACACACACACACACACACA
>JADGEY010000494.1 GCA_016744185.1 Emcibacteraceae bacterium
GTATGTATGTATGTATGTAGCTTTATTAATTTGATTTGAGCATCAGAAATCATTACTACTACCATTACATTTTAATTAATGCTGCATACCATACTTTTCCATGTACAATCGTGTTGTTGTTGTTAAATCTAGGCTGGTGGCTGTATGTATGTGTGTGTGTGTGTGTGTAGCATGTGTGTGTGTGTGTGTGTGTGTGTGTGTGTGTGTGTGTGTGTGTGTGTGTGTGTGTGTGTGTGTGTGTGTATAGCATGTGTGTATGTGTATGTATGTGTTTGTATTTGTGTGTTTGTATTTGTGTGTATGTGTGTATGTGTGTAAATGTGTATGTATGTATGTGTTTGTATTTGTGTGTAAATGTGTATGTGTAGATGTGTGTGTGTGTGTGTGTGGGTGGGTGGGTGTGTGTGTGTGTGTGTGTGTGTGTGAGTGTGTGAGTGTGTGTGTGTGCGTGTGTTTATTTAGAGAATACATGACAAATGCCTCTATGCATACAACTGGTTCACATTTTTATTCAAAGTTATTCATTCCTACCTTATCTATAGAATTTTAAATAGCTTTCAAATTGTGCCTTAGCATGTGGCTATACACTGTGTGTAGGTGCACACTGTGTGTAGG
>JADGEY010000495.1 GCA_016744185.1 Emcibacteraceae bacterium
CACACGTACACACACATACATACTCACACATAAACCGAACATGCATACCCACACACAACCACACCCTCATTAACACACTCACACACACTCGTAAGCACACCCATACATCCCAATAAGCACACCCACACACCCTCAACTCACATAACACTATTTTATTTATTTTCCACTTTTTACAAATAAAATATTCAAATTCTTATGAAATTATTAAAAAAAACTCGTGTTGCATAATTTTGCCATTTTTTGAGAATACACAAATAAATGTGTGTTCGTGTGTGTGTGTGTGTGTGTGTGTGTGTGTGTGTGTGTGTGTGTGTGTGTGTGTGTGTGTGTGTGTGTGTGTGGTGTGTGTGTGTGTGTGTGTGTGTGTGTGTGTGTGTGTGTGTGTGTGTGTGTGTATTTGTGTATGAATGAGCGTGTATGTCAATATTCAACAAATACCATTACAACCTTCCATTACATACTCCTAGAATCAATGATAATAATAATAGTATGTGTTTAATTGTTTTTAAAACAATAAATATTATTATTTGTTTTTGTAGTTTCCGCCTCCTGTATATATTGATTTTATTACTCTGCATTGTCAATAGTTCTAGTGTCAATATATCCTGTGTCAAT
>JADGEY010000498.1 GCA_016744185.1 Emcibacteraceae bacterium
CTTCTCTATTCATGCATGTTAATCTAAAACTTATATATAAGTTACATTGTCATATGAATAGATATAATTATACGTGTGAATATGTATATACACATATTCACACTGTACAATGTATAATATACACACAGTGTGCAATGCAATGATGCAATGTGCAAAAAAATATCTCCTGGGCTATATCTCTTGAACTATCAAGAGATATAGGCCAGGAGATAATTGCCGCAAAGTTATGTAACAATAAATATGTCTATTACAATAAATATGGGGTAAATTTCAATATATCATTATTGGAAGCGTATTTATAACTCTTCATCAGAAAAGGGTATTGCGTGTGTGAGCGTGTGTGTATGTATGTGTGTGTGTGTGTGTGTGTGTGTGTGTGTGTGTGTGTTCGTGCATAGCCTTCTATGCAATATTCTGGTATATATTCAACTAAAGTTGATCGTTTATAAAATTGCTTGTTTTGTGAAATAAGGATTATGGCGGAATAGAACTATGGTTGTATCAGAAAGAGAGAAAGAGAGAATGATATATAGTTAGTAAGAGTTAGTAAGAGAGGTGGGGACCTCTTATAATCTTTATTGGCAATTGATATTATTTGTGGGGTTAATAG
>JADGEY010000499.1 GCA_016744185.1 Emcibacteraceae bacterium
CAAGAGTAATGTGGCTAAGGAAACATCGTCGCCTAATGGTTTACGCCCGATACAGTGTGTGTGCGTGTGTGTGTGTATATATATGTGTGTGTGTGCGTGCGTGTGCGAGTGTGTTCGAGTGTGTGTGTGTGTGTGTGTGTGTGTGTGTGTGTGAGTGTTATGTGAAAATTATGATGCATTGTCTGATGATAATGCCCGTCAAATATTAGCCAAGTTTAATAAGCTGCAATTAAATAGGCCAAAGTGTAAATTGGTATTTAATTTACGGCCCACCCCGTCTCCTTATCGTTTAAATAGACCCCACCCACATTGCTTAACACCCCTCCTACATTACTTGACTTATTATCATTATCATTTGACACGCCCCCAACATCACTTCTCCTCAGTTACTCCTGTGGCCAGTGAAACTCCCCTAGAGGAGAACATCAACCGTCTGGTGATCGAGGGAGACACGGCGAGAACTGTTCATGAAGCTATATCAGTTTTGAGGTTGGTTATCTCTCCTTCTCTCTCCTCCTCTCTCCTCCTCCTCTCTCTCTTCTTCTCTCCTACTCTACGACATTGCGAGAACTTTTCATGAAGCTATATCAGTTTTGAGGTTGGTTATATCTCCTTCTC
>JADGEY010000049.1 GCA_016744185.1 Emcibacteraceae bacterium
GCTCTTTTTTTAAAAAGAGAAAAATACTATGAAAAACGGGAAATAGAATTTGTTGTTTATACGGGGTCTAAGTTACCTAGTGGCTCTAAACTTTGGCAAGATATTAACATTCTTCGTGCTGGGGCATTTGTTTCAGAAATAGTTAGACTCGGCGGAAGAGTAGATCAACTTTCTATGGGAATAACAGAGGGAAAAGAAAATTTTATCAGTCTGATCTTTCATACAAGAGATAAGAAAAAAGCAAGGCAAAATTTAAAAAAAGCAGCTTTATTTTCTAGTCAAGAAAATATTAAATCTACGAAAATTAAATATAAGGGGGAGTATTTATGAATTTTGATCCCTTGAAAGAATTTGAAATTCAAAAAAATAATTCTGGCTGGATGGTGATTTTTGCTGATTTACTTGCACTTATATTAACATTTTTTGTGCTTCTTTATTCAATGAGCAGTATTAAATTGCCTGAATGGAAAGCGGTTGTCGCTTCTCTTAGTTTTCATTTAAACCCAGAAAGACCAGAAATAGTAGAAAAAAAATGGCAAATTATTGAAAGGGCGATGGTAGAAGAAGAAGAAGGACTTCACCTTGTTTATTTAAAACAAATATTCGATGAAAAAATAAAATATGACCCTATCTTAAGCCGTAGTAAGATAACAATATTAGATGATAGGTTGGCTATATCCCTTCCTTCTGATTTAATGTTTGATAAAGGCTCTTCCGAGCTTAACTTAGAGGCTCAAAAAGCAATTGCTATTCTAGGGAGAAGTCTAGAGCATTTAAAAAATAGAATTGTTGTAGTTGGGCATTCTGATTTAGAACCGGTTAGTGGGCGGACGTATCCTTCAAATTGGGAACTTTCATTGGTGCGGGCAATTTCTGTCGCTAACGTTATTAAATCGGGAGGATACCTTGAGGCGATTGAAACATATGGTAATGGGCATTCACGTTTTAATGAGTTAAGTGAGGATATTTCTTTGCATGAAAGATATGCAATGTCTCGGCGTGTTGATATAATTATTAGGAAGACGGTTAAAATTAAAAAAAACCTTGATGGGCTCTTTCAATGAATGAGGTGAAGAAAAATATCATTATATTTTTAGCCGCTTTTATTATAAATGCGGCAGTTTTTAACTTATCAAATGCACAAGATACTGTGCCTATGCGTCATGCGGATCATTCAAATTTTACACGGGTTGTTTTTGATTTTAACAAAATTGTAAAATATCAAGCTTCTGTTTCAAATGGGCAGTTAAATATTGTTTTTGATGTTAATATGACTGTAAATTTTGCCTCTTTAAAACAAAATCCTGCGCGTTATATAAATAGTCCCGTTCAAAAAAATATTGATGGAAAATTACAGGTAACATTTAAATTAAAAGATTTCGGGAAATTAAAACATTTTAGAGATGGAACTAAAATTGCTTTTGATGTCCTGAGCGATTTTTATAAAGGGCAAAACTTATCTGCTGATAATATAAATAAAACAACTTTAACGCCCATAGAAACTAGGGGGAACCCTGTATCTCAGCTTGAAGACTTGTCACAGGAAAGGCTGCTCGTATCTGCGGTAAATAAGGCGGGCGGCGTTGTTAGAATAAAGTACCCATTCAGAAGTTTGAAAAAGCAATTATCTATTGTAAGGGCAGCAGCTTTTATGAAAGGTAAGAAATTATGGGTCGTTTTCGATAAGGATGTAGAATTAGATCATAGTCTTTTAAAATCACGAAACTTGCCTTTCTTAGAAGATGTGACAGAAATTGAAAAAAATGGACGTACCATTATTATTTATAGTTTTAAAACAGCTAAATTTATTAATATGGGAAAGCATAATGGTGAATGGTACATTGATATAAAGAATGTTTTTATGCCCGTATCTCATGATATTCCTGTCGGTAATCAGAAAACAAAATCTCACGGTGAAAATATATTCATGCATGTTAAAAATGTTGGACCTGTTGTTAAGGTATTTGATCCTGATATTGGCGATCAGCTCGCTATTATTCCGTTAGAGCAAATTTCATACGGTATGAAACTTGCTTATAAATACCCTCAATTTTCTGTTTTACAAACAGGTCAAGGCATTGTCATTCAGCTTATTTCTGATGATCTTATTGTTACAAGATACCGAAATGGTGTTACAGTGAGCAGTGAGGCAGGTCTTGCCGTTTCTAAAAACAAACTATCTTCTCTGCTTTCCGCACCGATAGAAGAGCCTTCGGTTACAGCAGATGGCAAAAAGATTTACCCTCCCCTAATCAATTTTATAAAGTGGAAAGAAGGGACTTTAGTAGGGCAGCCCTATAATGATAATAGACATGAGTTTCTTTATAATCTTTCTATTGCTCCCCCTGAAAGCAGAGCCTCTATTAGATGGGATTTGGCTCGGTTTTTATTAGCTCATAAAAACCCTAGTGAAGCATTTGGTGTTTTGACAGTCATGCGAGATACTGAAACAAATCTACTTGAAAATATGGAATATAGGGCTGTTCTTGGTGTAACAAATATTATTCTCAGGCGTTATGACAGAGGTTTAGAACTCTTAAGGCATAAAACCCTTAAGTCAAATTTAGATGCTCATCTTTGGCGGGCTGTTGCTTACGATGCAAAGGATGAATTTTTTAAGGCTTTTACAGAATTTAAAAAAGGTAAAGATATTCTTCTAAGCTATGAATATCACGAAAAAGCTAAATTTTTACTTCTTGCAATTAGAGCAAGCTATATGCTTAAAAAATATCCTGAAATGGAAAAATACTTAAAAGAGTTAAAGTTATTACCCTTAAAAATAGCAGAACTTAATCAATATGATTTTTATTCAGCTCATTTAAAAGAACTCAAAGGTGATACCGGAAGAGCGGAGCTTTCTTACGTTAAACTTGCTGCTATTGCTGCGCAGCAGAATGATGAAATGGGAAGAAAACTTGCCGCAGAATCGTCATTTATTCTTGCAAATAAATTATTGTCAAAAGGTGATAAAACTATAAATGAGACAATTGACAAATTAGAAAGGCTACGTTTTGCATGGCGGGGTGATAAGTTTGAACTTGATTTATTAAGCCGTCTTGGCGAATTATATGTAGAAAGCCATCGCTATAGAAAAGGTCTTAATACTTTAAAAATTGCAACAACTTATTTTAAAAAATCAAAGAAAACAAATGAGTTATTTAAGTTAAGTGAGAGCTTGTTCGAAAAATTATTTCTTAATGGTGGTGCGAGCGATATGGATCCTGTTGGGGCTCTTGGGCTTTATAGTGATTATCAGATTTTAACGCCCGCTGGGGCTAAGGGTGAGGCAATGGTGCGGCGCATTGCGGACCGCCTTGTATCTTTAGACTTACTTAATGAGGCTTTACAGCTTCTTAACCATCAAATAGACTTTAGGTTAAAAGGTGTTGCTCGGGCTGATATTGCAAGGCGGCTTGCCATGGTTCAAATAATGAATGGTGAGGCGAATAATGCGTTAATCACGCTTCGTAAAACACGCATAAGTCAAACGCCCATAGATATTCAGCGTGATAGGAAGTTAATAGAAACGAGGGCGCTTATTGAGCTTCAGCGTTATGAGGAAGCTGAGGTTATTTTAAATGGAATGACAGGGCGCGGTATTGAAGCTTTAAAAGCAGATATTTTATGGCAATCTGAATCATGGGAAAAATTAATTATTCTAAGCAATCAAGTCCTTGGTAACCGTCACCAAAATTTAGATGCTTTATCAGAAGAAGAACGTCAAATTATTTTAAGGCTCGCGGTGGCTTATTCTGCAAATAAGGATAAAGCTGGGCTTAAAAATTTACGCACCCGTTATCTTGATCATATGAATGCAGGACGATTTGGTGATGCGTTTGATGTTATTACAGCGGATCAGATGAATAGTAGTACAGATGTACGTCGTCTTACGAAATCAATAGCAAGCGTAAGTAAGTACGAAACTTTCTTTGGAAGCTATAAAAAAGAATTCACTTCTCAAAAATAAATATTCTCTTAAATCCTCTTTTATCCTCTTTTAATTATTATTTCAAATATTTATTTAAGCTGCTGTGATGCTTTGATTTTTATCTATGTCAGTAAAATGAATATTTATTTATTTCGCCTATTTCTAATAATCTCATCAACAACAGAAGGATCAAGCAGAGTTGATATATCGCCTAGGCTATCATGCTCATTGGCGGCAACTTTGCGTAAAATACGCCGCATAATTTTACCAGAACGGGTTTTAGGAAGCTCAGGAGCAAACTGGATCTTATCTAATGATGCAATAGGGCCTATTTCCTGCCGCACCCATTTGTTCAGTTCTTTCCTTAAATCATCAGAGCCTTCTATATCTTCCATTAAGGTCACATAGGCGTAGATGCCCTGTCCTTTAATATCATGAGGATAGCCCACAACGGCGGCTTCGGCGACTAGATTATGGGCAACAAGAGCGGATTCAACTTCCGCAGTTCCCATACGGTGACCCGATACGTTAATCACATCATCAACCCGTCCCGTAATCCAGTAATATCCATCTTTATCACGGCGGCAGCCATCTCCTGTGAAATATTTCCCCTCATAAGTTGCGAAATAAGTCATGGCAAAGCGGTCATGATCGCCGTAAATAGTCCGCATTTGCCCTGGCCAGCTATCTGTAATACAAAGATTGCCTTCTGCTGCACCTTCTAGGGTTTTGCCGTCTTTATCAACAAGTTCTAACTTTATGCCAAAGAAAGGCCATGATGCCGCCCCTGGCTTAAGGTCTGTCGCGCCGGGGAAAGGTGAAATCATCACGCCGCCCGTTTCCGTTTGCCACCATGTGTCGGTAATAGGGCATCTTCTCTCTCCGACCACATTATAATACCATTTCCATGCTTCTGGGTTAATCGGCTCGCCCACTGTGCCAAGAAGCCGAATGGAAGAGCGATCAGATGAGGTCACAAACTTATCGCCCGCCTTCATTAAAGCCCGAAGAGCGGTGGGGGCGGTATAGAAAATATTCACTTGATGTTTATCACAAACTTGCCAGAAACGAGAAGCATCGGGGTAGGTGGGTATCCCTTCAAATACAAGGGTCGTTGCTCCATTCGCAAGGGGACCATAAACAATATAACTATGTCCCGTAACCCAGCCCACATCCGCGCTGCACCAAAAAATTTCACGGTCTTTATAATCAAAAATAAGTTCATGGGTCAGGCTGACATACACCATATAACCGCCCGTTGTATGAAGAACGCCCTTGGGCTTACCCGTTGATCCAGAAGTATAAAGAATGAAAAGCGGGTCTTCCGCATTCATTTCTTCAGGTTCGCACTCGGCTGGGTATTTCAAGGCTTCATCTTGGTACCAAATGTCCCGGCCTTCTTTCATGGGAACATTTGCGCCAGAATGGCGAACCACAATTACGGTTGTAACATCTATGTTATCTTTTGCGAGTGCCTTATCAACATTGGTTTTAAAGGCAACGCTTTTGCCGCCCCGAATGCCTTGATCGGCGGTGATAACCACATGGCTTTCACAATCTTCAATTCTTCCCGCTAAAGCATCAGGCGAAAAGCCGCCAAAAACCACGCTATGGATAGCACCAATTCGGGCGCAAGCAAGCATGGCATAAACAGCTTGCTGAATCATCGGCATATAAATTGTAACTCTGTCGCCTTTTTTAACGCCTCTTGCCCGCAAAATATTGGCAAAGCGGCAAACTTTTTCATAAAGTGTCTGGTAAGTGATTTTAACAGAAGAAGAAGGCTCATCACCTTCAAAAATAATCGCTGTTTGATCGGCACGGCTTGGAAGATGGCGGTCAATACAATTAACGCAAGCATTTAATGTGCCGTCTTTATACCAATTAATATGAAGATCATCTTTGGCAAAAGAGACATCTTTGACTTCGCTATAAGGTTTTATCCAATCAATGCGCTTTCCCATTTTGCCCCAAAAAGAATCAGGATCATTCATTGATTGCTGATAAAGCTCTAAATATTTATCATGATTAACATGAGCATTTGCGGCAAAATCACTCGGTACGTTATATTTTTCATCTTCCATGTTTTAAATCCTATATTTGGTGTCATTATAGGAGTTTATTTTTACAATTAATAAAGATAAATCATATTAGACATTAGTCTTACCCCAATATAAACTAGGGTCTGGTGAACTTTAGAGAGGTTTTTTTCTTGATTCTTTAATGAACTATAGCATATAAATTTGCTTTACAGTTATTAAACCTAAATTTACATTCTTTTAAATGCAAGTAAAAAAACCTGCCCCGCAAGACCATTAAACGGGGCGAGCCTTCTTTTGGCAAAGCTCCAAAGGTTTTCTATTCTATTTACATGGTATTTTCACTAAGCTCTTACTTAAGCTAGATCATTTAACGAGCCGGCTATTTTTTATCTTTAGCAATTTTGCCTATTGCAGGAAGAGAGAGAGACTTTATAATTGCCACTGCCCTAATCATAAAGGTGATGAGACAGGATATGCTAATGGCATAAAGGCTGCTAAAGCCGAAATGATCCATCAAAACAAGTGATGCACCGCCTAGAAGCGCAGGAACAGCATAAAGCTCTTTTCTAAAAATCAGGGGGACTTCATTACACAGAATATCACGAATAATACCGCCCGCTGCGGCGGTTAGCATTCCCATGATGATAATGACAATATTACTTGCGTCAGCCTGCATTGCTCTTGCTGCTCCAAGGACGGCAAATAAAGCCATTCCAATTGCGTCAGCCCAGATGAGTACAGTTATCCTGCTTTCAAGAAACCGCCCCCAAAAGGGCGTAAGGATAGAAGCGATAATAGCGATATAAAGTAGAAGAGGATCAAGAACCCAGTAAACATCAAGCCCAAGCAAAATATCCCGTAATGTGCCGCCGCCCATTGAGGTGACAACAGCAATAACAATCATGCCAAAAGGATCAAGCCCTTGGCGCATAGCTGCAAGTGACCCACTAATAGAAAAAACAACGATGCCTGCATAGCCTAAAATGATGATTAATTGTTCCATTTTCCACTTACTCTTTAACTATTTCAAATAAATTCTATATAGTAATCATAGCATTTGTTGCTAAAATTAATTTTTAGGAATTTCTATGAGATTATCATATATTATTAAAATAACGATGAGTATAGTAATTTTACTGGGTACAAACACCATATTAGGTACAAATACCGTAAAGGCAGATGTGAAAGTTCCAACATCTGACTTAGAAATCAAGCTTTCTTATGCGCCTGTTGTCAAATCAGCGGCACCTGCTGTTGTTAATATTTACACAAAAAGGGTCGTAAAGAACCGTAATATGTGGGGTAGGGATCCTTTTTTTAACAGATTTTTTGGCAGCGCACCTCGTGAAAGAGTTGAAAGATCGCTTGGTTCTGGGGTTATTGTTCGCAGCAATGGCATTATCGTCACGAATGAACATGTTATCGCAGGGGCAGATGAAATTACAGTGATTTTATCTGATCGGCGTGAATATGAAGCAGAGGTTATATTACATGATGAGCGCACAGACCTTGCGATTTTAAAATTAAAAACAAAAAACAAAAAATTCCCTACTCTAAAATTTGATAATTCAGACCAAATAGAAGTAGGAGATCTCGTTTTAGCCATCGGAAACCCTTTTGGCGTGGGGCAAACTGTGACCAGCGGCATTATATCGGCGGTTGCAAGAACAAAGGTTGGCACATCTGATTACCAATCCTTCATTCAAACAGATGCCTCTGTTAATCCTGGTAATAGTGGCGGCGCTCTTGTTGATATGAAAGGGCGGCTTATTGGCATTAATTCAGCAATCTTTTCTCGTTCTGGTGGCTCTAATGGGATTGGCTTTGCTATTCCCTCTAATATGGTTCGTTTTGTTTTAGAGACGGCTCTTTCGGATGGAAAATTAGTCCGCCCTTGGTTTGGCGCATCTGGGCAGTCTGTCACTCAAGATATCGCGCTGAGCCTTGGGCTAAACCGTCCGGTAGGGGTGATGATTGATGAGGTCTATCCTTCTGGTCCTGCAGATAACGCGGGGCTGCGTTCGGGTGATATTCTCTTAGCAATTGATGGAAAAGAAGTTTATGATTCTGAAGCACTTCGCTTTCATATTGCTCTTAAAAAAATTGGCGGCATGGTCAAGGTTGATATTTTACGGGAAGAAATAAATAAAATGCTCTATCTTCCTTTAAAAGCAGCAAGTGAGAGCCCTGCTAGAAATATTACAGAAATTAGAGGAAAAACAGTCTTTTCTAATTTAAAAATTGTCAATTTATCCCCTGCTTTTAATGATGAAAATAATTTGGATATGTTCCTGAAAGGCGTGTTGATTTTAGACTTGCAGCGCAGTAGTTTACGCCGGTTTGGTCTTAAAAAGGGTGACATATTTGATAAGATTGATGGCAAGAAAATAAACAATGTTCAGGATTTAACAAATATTGTTAAAACCATAGATAATGATATAAAATTTACTGTTATTCGGGCAGGGCGTATCATTGGATGTGAAATTAGAGGCAGAAGATATGGTTGTAGTTTTCGGTGAGTGATCTTTTTAGCAGTGCAGGACTTGAAAAGGATGCGCCTTTACCGCTTGCAGAAAAATTAAGACCAAAGAGCTTGTCAGAAGTTGTTGGGCAAGATCATTTGATTGCAAAAGACGGCACATTTGGCAAAATGCTTGCGGCAGGGCGTTTATCTTCTCTTGTTTTTTGGGGGCCGCCCGGAACGGGTAAAACGACAATTGCAAGATTGCTCGCTGATGAGACGAACTTACATTTTGAGCAAATTTCTGCTGTTTTTTCAGGCGTATCAGATCTTCGAAAATCTTTTGAAGCGGCTAAAATGCGTAGAAAGTCAGGAAAAGGAACATTATTATTTGTTGATGAAATTCACCGTTTTAATAAGGCACAGCAAGACGGTTTTTTACCTTACGTTGAAAATGGAACTATTATTTTAGTCGGCGCAACCACTGAAAATCCTTCTTTTGAATTAAATTCCGCACTTTTGTCACGGCTTCAGGTTCTTGTTCTAAACCGTCTTGATGAAGATGCGCTTGAGGAGCTTCTTAGGCGGGCGGAGCTATCTGAAGGGCATGAAATTCCTGTAACGACAGAAGCCCGCGCTTTATTATGCGCTATGGCTGATGGGGACGGCAGATATTTATTAGGGCTTGCAGAGGTGCTTCTTTCTCTTAAATTTGATGAGATATTGGATAGCACCGCTCTCATGCAGGTCTTACAAAAGCGGGCTCCTCAATATGATAAAAATGGTGAGGGACATTATAATCTGATCTCAGCTTTGCATAAATCTTTGCGGGGTTCTGATACGGATGCGGCTCTTTATTGGACGGCTAGAATGCTGGCAGGCGGTGAAGATCCTCTGTATATTATTCGCCGCCTTATTCGCTTTGCGTTAGAAGATATTGGTCTTGCTGATCCCAATGCACTTTTACAAGCGGTGGCGGCTAAAGAAGCCTATCAATTTTTAGGCTCACCAGAGGGGGATTTAGCATTATCACAGCTTGTAGTGTACCTTGGGACAGCACCTAAATCTAATGCGGCTTACAAGGCATTTAAAAGCGCATTATCATCAGCAAAATCAACGGGTTCTCTTGCTCCGCCTTTGCATATTTTGAACGCTCCAACAAAAATGATGAAAGAGCTTGGCTATGGCAAGGGCTATCAATATGACCATGATAGCGAGAACGCATTTTCTGGACAAAATTTTTTTCCAGAGGATATGGACAGAATAGAGCTTTATAGACCTAAAAATACTGGGTTTGAAAAAGAAATTAAGAAGCGTTTGGAATATTGGCATATGTTAAGAAACAAGTAACCTCTAAAGATTACACTATTAGAATGAATTATTATACTGGTATTTTAAAAGTAATTATAGGGTGTTGTAATGGTAGAAGAAAAGCTTAAAATACTGTTATTAGAAGACAGTAAAATTCAGGCAATGTTTATTTTAAAGCTTTTAGAAGAAGCAGGTAATAATAATTTTGAAACAACCCATGTTATAACGCTTGCAGCGTCTCTTAAAGCAATAAAAGATCATGATTTTGATATTATTTTACTTGATCTAAATGTACCTGATTCGGAAAGCCTTAATACATTACATACCGTTCGCCCTGTAGCCTCTGATAGCGTTATCATAATTTTAAGCGCAGATGATAATGAAGAGCTAGCGTTGGAAGCTGTAAAATCAGGAGCGCAAGATTACCTTGTAAAGGGTAAATTTGACGCAAATCTTCTTAAACGCAGCATATATTATGGAATCGAGCGGGCTGAATCTGTTCGAAAAATTTACTTTTATGCTTATCATGATATTTTAACAGAACTGCCTAACCGTGCTTTATTTATGGATCGGCTCAATAATTTTTGTAGAGACTGCGATAGATACGGTAATAAAATTGCTCTTCATATGATTGATGTTGATAATTTTAAATTTATTAATGATACTTATGGTCATAAATATGGTGATGAACTGTTAAAAGTAGTCGCTGCCCGCCTTCTTCAGGTGGCAAGAAAAACCGATACAGTCGCAAGGCTTGGCGGAGATGAATTTGTTATCATCCAAACGCACCTTAGTAATGCTATGCAGGCGAGCGTTGTTGCGGAACGCATAGTTGAAAGCCTTTCTGCTCCCTATGTGTTATTTGATAAAATGGTTCATTCTGAATCTTCTGTTGGTATTGCTTACTATCCTGATGATACTGCCGATATTGGGGAATTAATGCAGCGGGCTGATGTTGCATTATATTCTGCAAAAACAGGCGGCAAAAAACGTTTCCAGTTTTATAGCAAAGAAGCAGGTGATGAAATTGCGCGTTATCATTATATTGATGATCAACTTCGTAAGAATATTAATGAAGATGAATTCTTTCTTCTTTATCAGCCGCAATATGACATTCAAACAAGAGAAATGATTGGAATGGAAGCCCTCGTGCGGTGGAATAATAAGGAAAGCGGTCTTATTTTTCCCGATGAATTTATTCCTGTAGCAGAAAAAACAGGTCTTATTTTGGAACTCGGAACACAGATTTTTAAATTAGTCTGTGATGATATTTATAGCTGGAAAGCACAAGGTTTAGAACCCGTTAAGGTGGCGGTCAATGTTTCCGCAATTCAGTTGAATGACCCAACTCTTCCTCAGAAATTTGAAAAAATTATGAAAAGCTACGGGATAGATGTTTCTCAAATTGATCTGGAGATTACGGAAACAGAAATTTTAGATTATAAAAATGATGAATGTTTTGCCACATTAACCAAACTTCATGAGATGGGCTTTAGCCTTGCTTTAGACGATTTTGGTGTTGGATATGCCTCTCTTAATTATTTACATAAAATCCCTTGTTCTAAAATAAAAATTGACCGATCATTTGTTATGGAAATTGATGAAAATAATGATGCAAGAGAAATAATCCGCGCTATTATTTTATTAAGCAAAGCACTGGGAAAAAAACTTGTTGCAGAAGGCGTTGAGACAGAAAGTCATTTGAAATTCTTAAAAGAGCTGGATTGTGATTTTGCGCAGGGTTATTTGTTAAGTAAGCCTGTAAGTGTTGAAGATATTTCAAAAATGCTTAAAGAGCAAAAGAAAGAACATGTTTTATTTGTTGCTCATACGGGTCATTAAAAAATTAAGCACTTTAATGAATTACCGAATATTCAATAATTTATGCCGCTGAAGGCTCATATGCCATTTGGGATTTTTAAGGCAGTAATCTATAACTGCCTGAGTATTTTTTTGAGTTTCTTTCCCTTCATCAAGGGGCTGAAGGTAAAAATGCTGGAAATCTAAATTTTCAACATCTTTTGGTTTAATGTGACTAAGGGGATAAACCAATTTTATTTCATTACCTGATTTTTGAATAAGCTTATCTAAATTTTTTGGACTAACGCAGACCCAATCTAGCTCTTTTGGTGCCGTTTTTGTCCCATTTGTCTCGGCAGCGACTTCAAAGCCATATTCTTGTAATTTTAAAATCAATGCTCTATCCAGCTGCAATAATGGCTCGCCGCCTGTACAGACCACATAGGGCTTACCGAGTGCGTTCTTTGGCCATATAGTTTTAATAATATCGGCAAGTTCTTGTGCTGTGCTATATTTGCCCCCATATGTGCCATCTGTACCGGTAAAATCCGTATCACAAAAATCACAATCAGAGTTCTGTCGGGATTTTTCAAGACCATTCCATAAATTACAGCCCGTAAAGCGGCAAAAAATCGCAGGCCGTCCAGCGTGATGCCCTTCTCCTTGCAAGCTATAGAATATTTCTTTGATATTATAAGCCATTTTATTTTTTCACATATTCTATAGGGTCAGCCGAGCCCGCGTCTTTAAACCCCTTAAGCCTAAGGGCACAGCTATCACAACACCCACAAGATTTTCCTTGGGCATCAGGATCATAGCAGCTGATTGTTAACCCATAATCAACCCCAAGTGCAAGCCCCGTTTGGATAATTTTCGCTTTTGTAAGATCAATTAAAGGGGTATGAATTTGAAGTGCAGAACTGTCTTCTACGCCCGCTTTTGTTGCAAGATTAGCCATATTTTGAAAGGACTTAATATAATCAGGGCGGCAGTCAGGATAGCCGCTATAATCGACGGCATTAACGCCAATGAATATATCTTTTGAGCCAATCGTTTCGGCATATGCGAGACTAAAAGATAAAAAAATCGTATTGCGAGCAGGGACGTAAGTAATCGGGATTTCAACATCCATTTCATCTTCCGACCTGTTTTTAGGCACGTCAATATCAGCGGTGAGGGCAGAGCCGCCAAAAGCACGCAGATCAATATCAACAATTTCATGCCTGATAAAGCCCATTTTTTTCGCTATATTCTTAGAAGCCTCAAGCTCAATAGAATGACGCTGTCCATAGCGAAAGCTAATACCATAAAGCTCAAAGCCTTGGGACAGAGCAATCGCTGCGCAGGTAGAAGAATCCAAACCGCCGCTTAAAAGAATAACTGCTTTTTTTAATTCAGACATTATGACCGAGCCTCTATAGATTTAAAACTTAATTTTTGTTTCACATAACGTAAAAATATTGATACTTCTACTATATAATTATTTAATGATAAAATTAAGGATAAAAAATGCCGCTCTCTTTATCTCCTGCCCGAAAACATATTCATAAAAGATCAATCCAGCTCGATGGTTATGAAAGAGAAGACGGTCTTTGGGATATTGAAGGGCATTTAACAGATGTAAAGAGCTACAGCTTTAAAAATAAATTTAGAGGTGAGCTTAAACCAAATGAATATATTCATGATATGTGGATAAGGCTAACTCTTGATGATGATTTAACAATCCGCGATATAGAAACCAGAATTGATGATAGCCCCTATAAAATTTGCCCCAGAGTATCTGAAAATTATAAAGAACTAAAAGGGCTTAAAATTGGCATCGGATGGCGCAGAGCGGTCAAGCAAAAGGTCGGAAGCAAGCTAGGCTGCACTCACTTAACCGAACTTTTAGCTCCCCTTGCCACAGTAGCTATACAAACAATTATGCCCCTCATAATATCAAGAAAAAAACAAAAAAATATTACTCAAAACAGGGGCAAAGACAAAGAAAAAAAACCGATGCTTTTAAATACTTGCTATAATTGGTCTTCTGACGGAGACTATATAAAAGAAAATAATCCTGAATTTTATACAGGGCAATAGGTTGTTTTGTTATTTTTAAGGGAAAACAATCTACTCTGATACTTCATTGTTGTCTTGGTTCTTGACTCTATTGATTATCTAATAAATTGCATTAGGTGTTGATTTGGTGTATTATTGCACCTACCATGTAATAAAGGATATGAATTATGCCAAGACAAAGTATTACTTTTACGAACCCCAATGATGATTGGTTAAAGTCACAGGTAGACAGCCAAGAATATAACAATAAAAGTGATATTGTAAATGATTTAATACGGCAAGCACGACAACATTATAATGAGATTGAATCTATACGTGCAAAGCTTATTCGTGCCGAACAAAACGGATTTAGTGACCGTACACCAGAACAAATTCGTGAAGCGGCAAAAGCACGATTAAAACAAAATGTATAGATTGGTTATTACTGTAGAAGCAGACCAAGACCTTGATGCCTTATATATTGATGGCTATCAAAGGTGGGGAGAAGATCAAGCAGATAAATATTATGATGCTATAATTTTACATTTTAATATTCTTTGTGATAACCCGTATCTTTTTCGTGCGGTTGATGAAATACGTAAAGGTTATAGGCGTAGTATATGCGGTAAGCATTCTATATTTTATAGGATTCATGGAGATGCTGTAGAAATAATGGGTTTGGTAAGGAGCCAAAACAGATTTAATACGTGATAATTACTATTATGGAAATGATAAGTCATTAAAAATAATGAATTAAAAATCAATCAACTACGACCCATTGCTGTCCCACATAAATTCCAAATAAACAGGCTTAAATCCCTATAGTATGATATAGTTAGTTTGCGAAAACACCAACAATATCAAGGGGATCTGAGCCATGTCATACCATAACACAATCTTTTCTCAAACCCTAAAGTTAGTTCCGAGACATGAGTTTTCATCTCTGTCTAAAAAGCATGATGGCAAGCGGCGCAGTGATGCTATGAGCAGATGGCAAGCGGCGCAGTGATGCTATGAGCAGATGGACGCAGTTTATTGCCATGGGAATGGCGCAGCTTACAGGGCGGGCTAGTCTTCGGGATATTGAGACGGCGGGATATTGAGACGGCAATCGACCGTCAAAAACATCTAAATTATCACCTTGGAAGTGGAAAAGTGAAACGTACGAGCTTGAGCAGAAGCAACAAAAACCTTTCCTTCCATTTTTATGAAGGGCTTTTTGCAGAACTTTACCAACGTTGCCAAAACTGTGCCCCTAAACATAAATTCAAGTTTAAAAACAAGCTGTTTTCTCTTGATGCTTCCCTGCTGGGTGTCTCTATTAAAGGTTTTTCCGCAAGCCTGCTATAATCGGATGAAAGGAGCCTTTAAAATTCATGTTGGGTTAGATCATGATGGTCTTATTCCTGCTTTTGTGACGGTTACTCATGGTAAAGTTGGCGACCAAACAGGGGCTAAAATGCTTAGCTTCCCAAAAGGCTCAGTGGTTGTTTTTGATAGAGGGTATATGGACTATTCTTGGCATAAAGAACTGACAGATAAAGGCATTTCTTGGGTCACTCGCATTCGCACCAAAGCTAAATACCGAGTTTTAGAGAGAAATGATGTTGAAAAAAAGACAGGTGTCACGAGTGATCAAATCATTGAATATACATCAGATAGGTCTCGTAAGAACAGTCTTCATCCCGTGCGCCCAGGGCAGAATCATTAATTGTTAACGTTTCTTTAGGTTAAGGTGACGATTTTAGTATCTTCTTTTCTTAAAATAGAT
>JADGEY010000004.1 GCA_016744185.1 Emcibacteraceae bacterium
ATAAATCATTTTGTATATATGAAAATAAATCATTTTGTATATAATTAAGAAGTCATATTTTTACAATATGGTTAACGATAAATAAATTTTTAGATGTTATTTTTAGATGTTAATTAAATATTTATAAAGTATTTTTTGCTTTTTAGGAAAAAATTTAGGTTTTAGTTTATATGTTTACTCAGAAGAATTTTTTCATTTCGCTTTACGGTATTGCTATTATTTCAATATTCATTTTTAATGTTTTTTTTGTTTTATCATCGGGTTTAAAAGCTATAAACAAAGCTTTGATCGTGCCAGATATTGTAAAAGAAGAAGGAAATATTCTTAGTGAAGCTTATCTTCGTAGGATTAAACTTATGAAGTCTAATTTTTCTCCTACATCTTCAAAAAACATAATTGTAGAAAATAAATTAAAGCAAAATTACCCTTTTGAGGAAGCAATCAGCCCTGTTATTTTAGAGCTTAAATCTCATAGCTCTGTTTCTCCTGTCCTTTATATCGCTCAAGAAGAAAAAATATTTGGGGGTATGGGTAAGGATATAATAGGGCAAAAACAAGCTATAAAAACATCCAAAGAAGCCTATGGTAAAGCCCAAATAGCGATCATTATTGATGATCTTGGTTTGAGTAAAAAAAAAGTGGCTCAATTTATAAAGATGAAAGAGCCTTTAACTCTTTCTTTCTTGCCCTATGCTTCTGGAATTAATAAATTAGCGCAAGACGGCAGGAATCACGGGCATGAAATTATGCTTCATATCCCAATGCAGCCCAAAAGCGATTTAGATTCTGGACCTCATACATTATCCTCTTATCTTTCGGTGGAGGAGCAATATGAAAGAATTCATTTGAATTTTTCTAAATTAGATAATTTTGTCGGCTTTAATAATCATATGGGCAGCCAGTTTACGGAAAATAGGCAAGCTGTTTCTCGGATTTTGAAAATTGCAAAAGAAAAGGGCTATCTGGTTGTCGATTCAAAAACATCACCTCGTTCTGTTTTGCAAGATGAAGCGGAACGTCTTAATATCCCAAATATTTCAAGAGATATATTCTTAGATAATATTCCCACTCAAAAATCCGTTTGGCAAGAATTAAAGAGGCTTGAAAAAATAGCAAAAAAAAGGGGGCATGCTGTTGCTATTGGTCATCCTTATAAAGTCACAATTCTGGTTCTTAACAAATGGCTAAAAACTTTAAAAGGTAAAGGGATTGAAATTGTACCTATTTCTTATTTAGCAATGAAAGCCTATCATAAAAAACAGCTTTCGATTAAAGGCAGCGTCTATGTCGCCGCTGTTCTATCGCCTGTAAGATTTGACAATCAACAAGGGTTAAGTAATCAAGCGGCTCTTTCAGCATATTAAGACTTAACTACTGGCAGTATATTAAATTTTGTTATTGGTTTTATTTTCTGCGGTAAATCTATGAGCTTCTTTTGCCGCAGAAAAAAGAGCCTGCGCCTTTGCCTCGCATTCGGCATATTCGCCTTGTGGCGTACTATCCGCAACAATGCCCGCGCCAGATTGAACGTACATCATGTTATCTTTAAGAATAGCTGTTCTTAAGATAATGCAAGTATCCATACTGCCATCAGCAGAGAAATACCCAACGCCGCCTGCATAAATGCCTCTTTTAGAAACTTCCAGCTCATTAATGATTTCCATGGCTCTTATCTTTGGTGCGCCGCTCACTGTTCCTGCTGGGAATCCTGCTGCGAGGGCTTGCAGGGCATCATATTTTGGGTCAATTTCGCCCCGCACCTCTGATACAATATGCATAACGTGAGAGTAATATTCGATAATCATTTTTTGCGTAATATCAATGCTGCCGACTTTAGAGACCCGCCCCACATCATTGCGCCCAAGGTCAAGCAGCATAAGATGTTCTGCAAGCTCTTTAGGGTCGGCAAGTAAATCTGCGGCAAGCTCTAAATCTTCCGAAGTATTCTTGCCTCTGCGCCTTGTGCCTGCGATTGGGCGCATGGTTATTTCATTGTCTCTTAATCTTACCAGAATTTCTGGGCTTGAGCCGATAACAGAAAAATCATTAAAGTTTAAAAAATATAAAAAAGGTGAGGGATTTGTACGTCTTAACGCGCGGTATAAAGAAAAGGGCGGCAAGCTAAAAGGCTGGCTAAATCTTTGAGATAAAACAACTTGAAAAATATCGCCTGCAAGAATGTAATCCTGCGCTTTTTTAACCATAGAAAAA
This sequence comes from Emcibacteraceae bacterium, assembly GCA_016744185.1. Lineage (GTDB taxonomy): Bacteria > Pseudomonadota > Alphaproteobacteria > Sphingomonadales > Emcibacteraceae > Pseudemcibacter. Next base: position 2,212 of record JADGEY010000004.1, read on the forward strand.
TAATGATCTTTGCCTGTATTTGATAGAGGTTTTTTATTTTCATGCGCTTGTTTTATTGGCGTTTGATTCTCGCTATGAGCTTTAGCAAGAGAGGCTTCAATATCTTCAAGGGCGAGCAGGGCTCTTTTAAAAGCTATTTCAGCCGTAACATCTTTTTTCGGGCGCACGGGGGTGATGATGCTTAAGCTATCTTTAACCGTATCAAAGACGATCATGATGGTTGGTCTGATAAACATTCCATCAGGAAGCCCAAGGTCATTTTGAATAGCATCCTTAGTGTTTTTAGGAAGCTCTTCCATAAGCCTGACCATATCATAGCCCATATAACCAATCATTCCAGCCGCAGAGGGCGGCATTGCTTCTGGAAGAGTGATTTTTGATTCTGAAAATAATGATTTTAGACTTGAAAGAGCGTCCGAGATTTCTAGAGTAAAATCTTGGTCTATACTGTCATTATAAAGCGCAGACCGGTTAATTTCAGCTTTATTATCATGGCATCTCCAGATAATATCGGGTCTGATACCAATGAATGTATAGCGTCCCCGAATAGCGCCGCCTTCTACTGATTCTAAAAGGCAGCTAAATTTCTCATTCTCCCCTAGTTTTAAATAAGCAGAAATAGGGGTTTCAAGGTCTGCGATAAGCTGCTTATAGACGGTTTGCGGCAAGCCCTGATTATAGATTTTTGAAAATTCAGAAAAATCAGGGCCCTGATCTTCTAAATTAGCCATGATTATTCTTAGCCTTCATTATCATCTTCTGCCCCGAGAATATTTTTAATAAGCTCGCGCGTTACAGCTTTATTCACTCTAACAGGAAGCTCTTTATTTAAATGACTTTGATATATGTTGAGAATATCGTTTTTATAGCTGTCTCTCAGCATTTTGCTAAGCTGGATGGACATGGTTGCGTCCGGCACTGCTTTTGATGCCTCAGACGCAGTTGTTTCGACAATAACATAAGATCCGCCAGTGGCTCTTGCTATGGCTGCTTTACCAACCTCATTATCAAACATTGCTTTATGAATAAGGCGGTCGATCTCTTTTTTCTTTGGAATTCTTGTTTCTGAAATAGTTTCAAGCTTTAAATCAGGATATTCTTTGATAACTTCGGAAAGCTTTTTGCCGTCTGTAATTTTTGCTAAAATCTCTTTTGAAATTTCATCTGCTTTTTTGTCACCTATAGAAAATTTTAATGCTAGTTTTACTTGCTCTTTTACGTCTTCAAGTGGCTTTATTGCCTCATCGATCACCTCTTCCATTGAAATCATATAATATTGACTTTCATCAGTGCTGGAATATATTTCAGCATCATCACCCGTAAGAACGTCAAAGGCCGTCGTTAAAAATTCTGAAATTGCAGGAAGATTTTGGACAGGTTTTTGATCTTTATTAAGACCATATATATTTGTGCCGTTAATTTTTTTTATGGGCAGTTTTAGAGCCTGTGCAATTTCTTTTACAGTATTTCCATCTGCAATAGATTCTGTAATTTCAGCATGTTTATTATATAAAATTTCAGCGGCTTTAGTTTTTCTAACCTCTATTTCCAATGTAATACGGACATCTTTTAGAGGGGTTATTTGACCAAGCTCTATTCTTGCAATTTTGAAAATCCGGTAGCCAAATTCTGTATTAATAACTTTAGAGACGGCATCTTTTTTTGAGGAGAATATAAAATCGGCAGATTCTTTACCAAAAAACTCTTCAATTTCTGACCGTTCTTGCGCATCGTTAAGGCTTTCATCTGCCGTGGTTTCGGTAAGTTTTAAATTAACCGCATCAAAATCGTTACCAGATGATAATTCAGCAGCAGCTTCACTCGCTTTTGCTTCATCATCAAACATCATTATTTTGACGCTGCGTTTTTCGGCGGTTGTATAATCAGAAAGGCGGGATTGATACAGCTCATTAACTTGCTCATCTGTGACCGTTACATCATTTAAAAAATCATCAGCGGCGATATGAATATAGCTAAAGGTTCTAAATTCTGGTGACATATAGCGTGATGAATTTTCATCATAATATTTTTTAAGATCTTCATCTGTAATCTCTGCAATATTTTTAATATTAGCAGGAATAATTTGAACAACATCCGCAGATCTTTTTTCATTATTTAATCTAAAAATAGCGTTTTGAAAGGCGGTGGGGACTTTTATACTATCTGTTAGCGTTTTAATAAGCTCGCTGCGAATCATTTCTTTTCTGATTAATGTTTCAAACTGTTTTTCAGTTTTTCCTTGTTCTCTTGCCATATTTTGAAAGGCAAAGCGGTTAAAATTTCCAAAATTATCTCTTAGGGCAGGAACATCTTTAATATAATCCACAAGCCCTTTATCCGTAATGCGAAGCCCAAGACGGCTTGCCGCTTCATCTAAAGAAGCTGTTCGCACTAATGTATTTTCGACCAAGGCACCAAGCCCTTGGCCTATAGCCATCTCTTTAGTATATTCACTATTCCTCGCTGTAAGGCGCTGCATGCGGTAGTTAAATGAATTTTGAAAGTCATTTTGGGTAACATTCCTGTCCCCCACAATCGCAACTTGACTTGCCGCTTGTCTGAACACATCACCTGCGCCGCCCCAAAGGACAAAACTTGAAATAAGAACAACAAATAACGCTGTCATAAAGTATTTTGAAAAACCGCTTCTGAAAAATTGTAGCATTGAAACCCAACCATTGTTTTTAATATGAATTTTTTGGCATATTAAGAGCATGTCATAATAAGAGCAAGCTTAAAGCGACTAACTTTTGATATTATTATACTTAAGTAAACGACGATAATAAATTTTACATTTCAGTGAGGCAGGCTTGTAATAATTTTAAATATGTTTATCTATTCTGTGTATCTAAAAATTTTAATGAAATATAGGAATTTAAGAATGACTTCTCCTAAGCCCTTAGTTGCTGGAAATTGGAAGATGAATGGTCTTTTGGCTAATGTATCTCAAATGACCGAATTAAATCAGCTTATCTCTGATGGCGGTGCAAATTGCGATGTTTTGCTTTGCCCTTCTACCACGTTGATTTCGAGCTTGCTTGAGGCGGGGGCAGGCGGCAAGGTCATGGTTGGCGGGCAGGATTGTCATGCTAATGTTTCTGGGGCGCATACGGGTGATATTTCGGCAGAAATGTTGAAAGATCTTGGCTGCTCATACGTTATTGTGGGTCATTCGGAACGCCGTGCGGATCATGGCGAGACAAGCGCGGATGTAAATGCAAAGGCTGCTGCGGCTCAAACCCAAGGTCTTAAAGCTATTATTTGCTGCGGCGAAAGTGATGAAGAGCGTAGCTCAGGTAAAACATTAGATGTTGTTTTAGAACAAGTTAAAGCCTCTATTCCTCAAGATGCAAAAAACTCTAATACGGTTATTGCCTATGAGCCTGTTTGGGCAATTGGAACGGGTAAAGTGCCAACGGCGAATGATGTGGAAGAAGTTCATGCTGCAATTCGCACCCTATTAATCCAGCGATTTGGAGAAGAAGGGGCGTTGATTGGGATTCTTTACGGCGGCAGCGTTAAGGCTTCTAATGCTTCAGAGCTTATGGGCGTTCAAAATGTAAATGGAGCTTTAGTGGGCGGCGCAAGTCTAAAAGCTGCCGATTTTTATGGAATTATAGAGGCTTATAAATAACTTAAGGGGCTGATAAATAGTATTTTTTACTTATAAAGTTTACTTGATGTTAAAAATAAATTTTTAAGTCTGGATATTTTTACTCCTTTAGAGTAAAAACCAACTTAAATCTAAATGTAATATTTTTGGAAAGAGATTATAAAATGCAAGAGGTTATTCTTGTTATCCATCTTCTAGTCGCTCTGGCTCTTGTGGTAACGATTTTATTGCAGCGTTCAGAAGGCGGCGCACTTGGGATTGGCGGCGGACAGGGCAGCGGTCTTATGACAAGCCGTAGCGCAGCTAATTTATTGACGCGCTCGACAACAGTTTTAGCGGTTATTTTCTTCACAACCAGTTTAACGCTGGCTATTTTAGCAGGTAAAAATACGGATAATGCTTCCGTGCTTGATAAAGTAGAAGCGATAGAAAAAATTGAACCGAAAAAAGATGCAGTACCAGAAGTGCCTGTATCAAAATAATATATATAATTTGTTGAAAATTATATTTGTTAAAATCTCGCTTAAGTGGCTTGCTTATCTGTGCAAGCTTGCTTATTTTTATGATGTTATCTTTTTGGATATATAAAAACTCATGACACGTTTTGTTTTTATTACTGGTGGTGTGGTTTCTTCTTTAGGGAAGGGGCTATCAGCAGCGGCTCTTGCTGCCTTGCTTATTTCTCGTGGCTATAATGTGCGTCTGCGTAAACTTGACCCTTATTTGAATGTTGATCCGGGGACGATGTCGCCTTATCAGCATGGGGAATGCTACGTTACGGATGATGGGGCTGAAACAGATCTTGACCTTGGTCATTATGAAAGATTTACGGCTGTAGCGGCGCGTAAAACCGATAATGTTACATCAGGGCGGATTTATTTAGATATTATCACAAAAGAAAGACGGGGCGATTATCTGGGCGGTACAGTTCAAGTAATTCCTCACGTCACCAACGCCATTAAAGAATTTATTGGGGCGGATATTGAAGAGGGTGTTGATTTTGTAATTTGTGAAGTTGGCGGCACAATTGGCGATATTGAATCCACGCCTTTCCTAGAGGCGATCAGGCAGTTTGGCAATGATCACCGCGGGCAAGTTATATATATGCATGTCACGCTCGTTCCTTATCTTGCAGCGGCGGGGGAGCTTAAAACCAAGCCAACTCAGCATAGTGTAAAAGAGCTTCGTTCTGTAGGGATTCAGCCTGATATTTTAATTTGCCGCACCGAACATGAAATTCCAGATAGTGATCGGCGTAAGATTTCTCTTTTCTGTAACGTTCCAGAAGGAGCGGTTATTCAAGCCCTTGATGCTGCTAGTATTTATGAAGTGCCACTTAATTATCATGCAGAGGGGCTTGATGCAGAAGTTCTAAGGGCTTTCCAAATCGATCCAAAAGCGACAGATCCAGATTTAACCCGCTGGCATGAAATTATGGAGCATGTAAAATCTCCAGAAGGTCATGTTAATGTTGCGGTTGTCGGTAAATATATTGAACTTCAAGATGCTTATAAATCAATGAATGAGGCTCTGACGCATGGAGGCTTTGCCAATAATGTAAAGGTTAAACTTCATTGGATTAATGCAAGAGAATTGTCTGATGATAATACCGATGAAACCTTTGAAAAAGTTGATGCGATCATTGTTCCAGGGGGCTTTGGAGAGGGCGGCTCGGAGGGGAAAATTGCAGCGGCGAAATATGCCCGCATTCATAAAGTTCCATATTTGGGTATTTGTTTTGGCATGCAGATGGCATGCGTTGAATATGCCCGTAATGTTTTGGGTATGGCGGATGCGGGTTCTAGCGAGTTTAGGGAATGTACTGACCCTATTGTGGGGCTTATTACCGAGTGGCAAGAGGACGGCGTTCTTCATCAGCGGGGAGAGGGTGACGATAAGGGCGGCACGATGCGTCTTGGTGCTTATAAAGCTCGCCTTGAAAAAAACAGTCTTGCTCAGCAGGTTTACGGCGAAGTTGTTATTTCAGAGCGTCACCGCCATAGATATGAAGTGAATATTAACTATAAAGAAAGATTAGAAGAAGCGGGCTTGAAATTTACAGGTCTATCTCCAGATGGCAAGCTTCCTGAAATTGTTGAAATAAAAGATCACCCTTGGTTTATCGGCGTTCAGTTCCACCCTGAGCTTAAATCAAGACCTTTTGATCCGCACCCTATATTTGCATCTTTTATAAAAGCTGCATTAACACAGTCACGATTAGTTTAAAGAATAAAGCCACAATAAGGATAAAGATATGACCGCTATAATTGATGTAACAGCACGAGAAATTCTTGACAGCCGAGGAAATCCAACGGTTGAAGTAGATGTAACGCTTGAGACTGGGGCTTTCGGGCGGGCAGCGGTTCCGTCCGGCGCATCAACGGGTGCACATGAAGCGGTAGAGCTTCGGGACGGTGATAAAAGCCGTTACGCAGGCAAGGGCGTTCTTAAAGCTGTCGAAGCTGTAAATGGTGAAATCTATGATGCTCTAACGGGAATGGATGCGGAAGAGCAAATCAACCTTGATAAAGTAATGTGCGACCTAGACGGGACAGATAATAAATCTCGTCTTGGCGCAAATGCTATTTTAGGGGTGAGTTTGGCGGCTTCAAAGGCGGCAGCAGATGAAGCTGCCCTGCCGCTTTATTCTTATCTTGGCGGGCCCTCTGCAAGGCTTCTTCCTGTTCCGATGATGAATATCATTAATGGCGGCGAGCATGCGGATAACCCGATTGATATTCAAGAATTTATGATCATGCCTGTCTCGGCTGGTAATATTAGAGATGCGATCCGAATGGGCGCAGAAGTCTTTCATACTCTTAAAGGTAAATTATCTGACGCGGGCTTTAACACAGGCGTTGGCGATGAGGGCGGCTTTGCCCCTAATATTAATGGATCAGAAGAAGCTTTATCCTTTATCATGCAGTCGGTAGAAGCCGCAGGTTACAGACCAGAAGAAGATTTTATTCTTGCGCTTGATTCAGCAGCGAGTGAATTTTATTCTGATGGTATTTACCATCTTAAAGGAGAAGGTAAAAAATTAGATAGCGGGCAGATGGTGGATTATTACGCTGACCTTACGGCACGCTTTCCTATTTTCTCTATTGAAGATGGTATGGATGAAGATGATTGGGAAGGCTGGAAAATGCTAACCGAAAAAATCGGACATAAAGCCCAGCTTGTGGGTGATGATCTCTTTGTGACTAACCCTATTCGGCTTGGACGGGGTATAAAGGAAAATATTGCCAATTCAATCCTGATTAAAGTTAACCAGATCGGCACGCTGACAGAAACGTTTGATGCGGTGGAAATGGCGCATCGTGCGTCTTATACATCTGTGATGTCTCATCGTTCGGGTGAAACGGAAGATGCTACAATTGCTGATCTTGCGGTGGCAACCAACTGCGGTCAAATTAAAACAGGCTCTCTTGCTCGCTCTGACAGGCTTGCTAAATATAACCAGCTTATTCGAATTGAAGAAATGCTTGGCAATGCGGCTCGGTACGCTGGGCGTGACATTTTAAAATAAAATATTTAAGCGTTTAATTTATATTTAAAAAGACCTAGTTTTAAAAACCTATGTCTTTTTTTTTATGAAATATTTGCGAGGGTATATGTGTGGGGAATCACTCATCTACCACATATAGTATATTTTGTAATTCTTTGACTCTAAAGAGTTTTTTTGCTTGACCTGATGACTCAACTGTGATTCCTTATAGGGATGATGCAAACATTAAACATAAAAAATCGCTTGAAAAAAATAATTGTTCCTTTCACGGGGCTGCTTATATTTTTCTATTTTTTTATGTTTATTCTTCAATCTATACAGGCTCAAACTTTAATTAAAAAAGAATTATTGGGTCTGGAAAAAACTTCAAAAGCAATTTTTCAGGAAAAAAATAGGCTTGAACTTCAAGTGTCTTTGTTAAAATCCGAGCATCTGGACATAGATTATCTAGATGAAAGAGCCAGAGATACATTAGGGCTTATTCATCCAGATGAAATTATTTTATATGGTGTGTTTTAATTTATCTTTTGATATGAGTATTTTACATCTTTAAATCCCTTTAAGTTAGAAAAACCTAGTTAACTTAAATAAAGTTAATTCAAATTTTTTCTTGTTTTTCAATGACTTTTCCTAAAAAAAGAATTAAAAATAGGTATTATTTGATTGTAGGTCTGTTAATCTTTTTATGACACAATCTCCTGTAATTTATTTTTAACGAAATGTGAGCATCTGATATGGTCAAAAAGACATCTAAAGCAGCTAAGCCTGCAAGACGTAAACCAGTTAAGCCTAAATCCTATAAAGCCGCCCCTGAAGAGCTAAAAGACTATTACAGTCAAATGCTGATGATGCGCCGCTTTGAAGAAAAAGCAGGGCAAATGTATGGTATGGGAGTGATCGGAGGCTTTTGTCATCTTTATATTGGTCAAGAAGCAGTGGTGACGGGCATACAGTCGGCTTTGAAAAAAGGTGATGCGATTATCACATCTTACAGAGATCATGCTCATATGCTAGCGTGCAAGATTGACCCAAAACTTATTTTGGCGGAACTTACAGGACGCTCTGGCGGTATTTCCAAGGGAAAGGGCGGATCGATGCATATGTTTAGTGTTGAGCATGGTTTCTTTGGCGGGCATGGCATTGTTGCGGCTCAAGTTCCTCTTGGTGCAGGTCTTGGCTTTGCGGCAAAATACAGGGGGACGGATAATGTATCCGTTGTTTATTTTGGTGATGGCGCTGCCAACCAAGGGCAAGTTTATGAAGCCTTTAATATGGCTGCTTTATGGCAGCTTCCTGTAATTTTTGTTATCGAGAATAACCAATATGCGATGGGAACTTCTGTTAAGCGTGCTTCTTCTGAAACCGAATTATATAAACGGGGTGAAAGCTTTGGTATTTCGGGTGAACAGGTTGATGGCATGGACGTTCTTGCGGTTAAAGAGGCGGCTGACCGCGCGGTTAAATGGTGCAGGTCTGGAAGTGGTCCTATACTTTTAGAAATGAAAACCTACCGCTACCGAGGTCATTCAATGTCCGACCCTGCGAAATATAGGTCAAAAGATGAAGTCCAAAAAATGCGTGCAGAACGTGATCCAATTGATCAAGTTAAACAGCGCCTGCTTGACGGTGGCATCATGACGGAAGAAGAAATGAAAGCTTTAGATAAAGCCCATAAAACTGTTATCGCAGAAGCTGCGAAATTTGCGCTAGCTTCCCCAGAGCCTGCTCCCGAAGAGCTTTACACAGATATTTTAGTAGCAGAATAGGAACTATAATAATGACAATTGAAATTAGACTTCCTGCCATGTCCCCCACAATGACAGAGGGGACGCTGAGTAAATGGACTGTTGAAGAAGGCGGTAAAATAAGCAGCGGTGATGTTATCGCTGAAATTGAAACAGATAAAGCGACAATGGAGCTTGAAAGCGATGAAGAGGGCGTGATGGGCAAAATTTATATCCCCGAAGGCTCTGAGGGCGTTCTTGTCGGAACTCTTATCGCTGTTATTTTAGAAGAGGGCGAAGATATGTCCGCTCTTGATAATATATCAGAAGATGAAGCTCCTGTGGCGGCAGTGACTGAAGCAGCATCTATTTCTGTAGCAGCTTCCAATGCGCCCGTTCACAGCGCACCAGAAGAGCTTGGCTTTCCAGAAGGCACAACATTTACAACTATGACCGTGCGTGAAGCTTTGCGTGATGCGATGGCAGAAGAAATGCGCAGAGACGAAGATGTTTTCGTTATGGGCGAAGAAGTTGCTGAATATCAAGGAGCTTATAAAGTAACGCAGGGGCTTCATGATGAATTTGGCGATAAAAGAGTAATCGATACGCCAATTACAGAATATGGCTTTACAGGTCTTGGGGTTGGTGCTGCGATGGCAGGGCTGAAACCTATTGTTGAATTTATGACCTTTAATTTTGCAATGCAGGCGGTTGATCATATTTTAAATTCTGCGGCAAAGACAAATTATATGTCTGGCGGTCAAATTAGATGCCCAATGGTTTTTCGGGGCGCAAATGGGGCAGCGTCCCGCGTTGGTGCGCAGCATTCCCAAAATTTTGCGCCTTGGTATGCGGCCGTTCCAGGGCTTATCGTGGTATCGCCCTATTCAGCGGCGGACTGTAAAGGGCTTCTTAAGTCCGCTATTCGCAGCCAAAACCCTGTTGTGTTTTTAGAGAATGAAATCACCTATGGGCAGAGCTTTGAAGTTCCTGATATAGAAGATTATATAGTTCCTCTTGGCAAGGCTTCTATTGTGCGTTCAGGCACGGACGTTACGATTGTCTCCTATTCTATTGGGGTTAAATTCTCGTTAGAGGCAGCGGACATACTTGCGATGGAAGGAATTTCAGCAGAGGTGATTGACCTAAGAACGCTTCGTCCTCTAGATATGGAAACAGTAATCGCTTCCGTTAAAAAAACAAACCGCTGCATTGTGGCGGAAGAAGGCTGGGCGACATGCTCAATTTCATCTGAAATTTCAGCGCGCCTCATGGAAGATGCCTTTGATTATTTAGATGCGCCTGTTATTCGTGTTACGAATGAAGATGTACCAATGCCTTACGCCGCAAACCTAGAAGAAATGACGGTTTTAAAACCTGACTGGATTGTAAAAGCTGTACAAACCGTCTGCTACGTTAAGGGAGACGAATAATGGCTATAGAAATTAGAATGCCTGCTTTGTCCCCCACTATGGAAGTGGGAACGCTGAGTAAATGGCTTGTGAAAGAAGGCGACAGCGTCGAATCTGGAACGCTGCTTGCTGAAATTGAAACAGATAAAGCGACCATGGAACATGAAACTATTGATGATGGTATTGTGGGTAAGCTTTATGTAGCCGAAGGAACAGAGAATGTAGAAGTTGGCGATTTAATCGCTGTTTTATTTGAAGAAGGCGAAGATGCGTCTGTGCTTGATACGATTGCAATCGGGGCAGTTTCTGCTTCCCCTGTAGCTGTACCTGCAATAGAAACGCCAAAAGCTGCTCCTGCTCTTTCAATAAAAAGAGAGCTTCCAGCGGTAAGCCCTTCTTCTGCCAGTTCAAACAAGCGTGTTTTTTCTTCTCCTCTTGCTCGGCGCATTGCAGAGCAAAATGGCTATCAGATTGAAGATATTACAGGAACAGGCCCTTATGGGCGAATTATCAAGCGTGATGTAGAATCTTTTGTACCGCAAATCTCATCTGTGCAGTCCTCTTTTGGAGCAGACCTATCGGGCGATACGGCTTATGTAGAAGAAAAACTATCAGGAATGCGTAAAACCATTGCTCGCCGTCTTACCCAGTCGAAACAAGAAGTGCCGCATTTTTACCTTGGCGTTGATATTGAGCTTGATAATTTGCTTCAAGCTAGAAAAGAGCTTAATGTCATGAGCGATGAATATAAAATCTCTGTGAATGATTTTATCATTCGGGCTGTGGGGCTTGCTCTGAAAAAAGTTCCCGAAGCGAATGTACAATTTGGCGGTGATGTGGTTCGAAAATACAGCCGTGCGGATATTTCTGTTGCGGTGGCGATTGAAGGCGGTCTGATCACGCCAATCGTAAGGGGCGCAGAACATAAAGGACTGCGGGCTATTTCAGAAGAAGTTAAAGAGCTTGCTAAAAAAGCACGGGACGGCAAATTAATGCCCGAAGAATATCAAGGCGGGACATTCTCGGTCTCTAACCTTGGCATGATGGGCATAAAATCCTTCCAAGCGGTCATTAACGCCCCGCAAGCGGCGATTTTAGCCGTTGGAGCAGGAGAGAAGCGAGCTGTGATAGATAAAGACGGCGTGGTAAAAGCAGCGACGGTAATGTCGGTTAATCTTGCCTGTGATCATAGAGCGATTGATGGAGCGGTTGGGGCTGAATTTCTTGCAGCCTTTAAGAATTTTCTTGAATTTCCCTCAACCATGTTATTATAGGAGCTGAATATGGCATTATCCAAGATCTCTGTAGAAAAATACGATCTTATTGTCCTCGGCGGCGGGCCGGGGGGCTATGTGGCGGCTATTCGGGGGGCGCAGCTTGGCATGAAGGTTGCCGTTGTTGAACGGGAACTTTTGGGCGGAATTTGCTTAAACTGGGGCTGTATTCCGACTAAAGCTCTTTTGCGTAGTGCTGAGGTTTTTCATAATATGAAGCATGCGGCAGATTACGGCTTGATTGCACAGCGTATTGATTTCGATCTTGATGCGGTTGTAAAACGCTCTCGGGGCGTGGCAGCGCAGCTTAATGCAGGCATCATTGGCTTGATGAAAAAAAATAAGATCAAGGTCTATATGGGCGAGGGTCGTTTGCTCAAAAAAGGGCTTTTAACGGTTGAAAAAGACGGCAGTAAAATTGCTGACCTCGCCGCTGATGATATTATTATTGCCACAGGGGCTAGAGCGCGCGAGCTTCCTCATTTAAAAGCGGACGGAAAATTAATCTGGACGTACCGCCATGCTCTTACGCCCAATGTTATGCCTAAAAAACTACTGGTTATTGGCTCTGGCGCAATTGGAATTGAATTTGCTTCATTTTTTAATGAACTTGGCTCGAACGTTACGGTTGTCGAGATGATGGATAGGGTAACCCCTGTCGAAGATCATGATATCTCAGCTTTTGCCCTTAAATCATTTAAAAAACAGGGCATGAATATCATGCTGAATAGTTCTGTCACCAAGCTTCAGAGTAAAGCAGATAGCGTTATTTGCACGGTAGAATCAAAAGACGGTAAGCTGCAAAACATCGAAGTAGATAGGGTTATTGTTGCGATTGGTATTCAGGCGAATAGTGAGAATATCGGGCTTGAAGAAAATAATATTAAAACGGATAGAGGTCATGTTGTTACCGATGAATGGGGACATACGTCTATGAAGGGCGTTCATGCTATTGGTGATCTTACGGGCGCACCGTGGCTTGCTCATAAAGCCAGCCATGAAGGGGTTATTATCGCCGAAAAAATTGCCCGTGATAAAGGAAATAAAGCGGTTATTGATCTTCATCCGCTTAATAAGGGAAATATTCCCGGATGTACTTATTGCCGCCCGCAAATAGCCTCTGTTGGAATGACAGAGAGAGCAGCGATAGAAAAAGGCTTTAAAATTAAAGCGGGTAAATTTCCTTTTATTGCGAATGGTAAAGCGATTGCTCTTGGTGAGACGGAAGGTATGGTAAAGACTGTGTTCTGCGCAAAAACAGGCGAATTATTAGGGGCGCATATGATCGGCGCAGAAGTGACCGAAATGATCAGTACATACGCCCTTGCCCGTACGCTAGAGACAACGGAAGCTGAATTAATCCATACTGTTTTTGCCCATCCGACTTTATCAGAAACGATGCATGAATCAGTTCTTGATGCTTTTGGAAAAGCTATACATATTTAAAAATATTGGCTATATGGGAAGAATGATGAATGAAGTCAATAAAATAAAAACAAGTGGCACGCTACGTAAACCTTCATGGATTAGGGTCAAAGCCCCTGTATCTAAAGGATATAATGAAACCCGTAAATTAATGCGGGGGCTTAAGCTTAATACGGTTTGTGAAGAGGCGGCTTGCCCCAATATTGGTGAATGCTGGGAAAAAAAGCATACAACCATTATGATTCTGGGCGATACTTGTACAAGAGCTTGCCGTTTTTGTAACATCAAGACGGGAAAGGGCAATCCTGTTGACCCTGATGAGCCTGATAATGCGGCGGAAGTGGCACGGGTGACGGGCTTAAACCATATCGTTATCACCTCTGTTGACCGTGATGATTTAGAGGACGGCGGAGCGGATCAATTTGTTAAAGTTATCAAAGCTATTCGCCGTGAAGCACCAGATACAACCATTGAAGTGCTGACCCCTGATTTTAGAAATAAACGGGGGGCGCTTGAAAAAGTTGTGGCGGCAAAGCCTGATGTTTTTAATCATAATTTAGAAACAGTCCCTAGGCTTTATACTAAAATCAGACCGGGAGCGAGATATTTTCATTCCTTGCGGCTTTTGGATAGGGTAAAAGAGCTTGATCCTAGCATTTTTACAAAATCGGGCATTATGGTCGGGCTTGGGGAAACGCCGATAGAAGTTTTGCAGGTCATGGACGACATGCGCAGTGCAGATGTTGACTTTATGACGATTGGGCAATATTTACAGCCGACTAAAAAACATGTTGATGTTCATGAATTTATTAAACCTGAGCATTTTGTAAAATATGCAAAACGTGCCAAGTCAAAAGGGTTTTTGCATGTCTCATCTTCTCCTTTAACAAGGTCTTCGCATCATGCGGGGGATGATTTTGAGCAGTTAAAAGCCGCAAGAGCCAAAAAACTTGCAAAGCAAAAAGGCACCTTAAAACGTGAAGATGCTCCTATTGACATTGCTGAAATGCAAAAACATAATCCTCTTATGAATGATGAATAATCTGTAATGCCTAAATTTACTGAAACTAAAATCTATCCTCATAGCGCTTTGCAGATGAAGGATATGGTTGCGGACGTTAAAAAATATCCTGAATTTCTGCCTTGGTGTATGGGGGCTAGGCTTTATAAAATTGAGCAAGATAATTTCTATGCGGATTTAATCATTGGTTTTAAAATATTTAGGGAGAAATTTACATCTCACGTTCACCACCAAGAGGGTTTGGTTAAAATTGAATATGTTAAAGGCCCTTTAAAATATCTTCATAATCATTGGAGATTCAAAGATTTGCCGTGCGGTGGCTGTGAGCTTGAATTTATGGTTGATTTTGAGTTTAAAAACAAGGTCTTCGAGAAGCTTGTTGGCGGTCTTTTTACGCAGGCGGTTAGTAAAATGGTAAAGGCTTTTGAAAAGCGTGCAGATGATCTTTACAGCTCATTATAATTGATTTATAAAGCTCTATAATAAAATACATTTCAGGGTATTTGTTCATTCATAAATAAAGAGACATAAAATGCCAGCCCCAGAAAAAATAGATGAATTCCCCCTTAAAGAAGCACGCCAGCTTACCAGAGATTTACTAACTGCTAACCCTAAGATTTATTGGCTGGATTTACTTTTTAGTGCGACGCTCGGGTGGTGTGCTTTTTATATTGCGCTTTATAATCCTTGGGATAGTTATGTTGGAGTTGCTGGGTTTGTCGTGGCGGTTTTTGCTCTTTACCGTGCGGTTATTTTTGTTCATGAGCTTGTTCATTTACGCAAAAAAGATTTTGAATTTTTTCGGATTGTCTGGAATTTTATTGCGGGTTTGCCTTTAATGGTGCCGTCATTTACCTATTATGGCGTTCATAATGATCATCATAAAAAAGACCTTTATGGCACGGATAAAGACGGTGAATATGTTGCCTTTGGCAGGCAGCATCCTTTTAAAATTATAGGATATGTTTTCTTGTCATTTGTCTTGCCAGCTGTGTTTCTTCTTCGCTTTGCTCTTCTCGCTCCTCTGTCTTGGGCAGTCCCTCCGCTTAAAAAACTTATATGGGAAGGGGCATCGTCTTTAACCATTGATCTAAATTACAAAAGACCGCCCGTAACAAAAAGAGATGGAAAATATTGGAGGTTTCAAGAAATTGGAGCATGTCTTTATGCTTGGGCAGCGATTATTTCAATCTATTTTGAAATCTTGCCTCTGAAGTTTTTAATTCTATGGTACGTCATTGCCCTATGTATATTTATTATGAATAGCTTTAGAACGTTAGGGGCGCATGCTTATCTTAATAAAGGCAATAATATCATGAGCATTCCAGAGCAATTTGTTGATAGTGTTGATGTTACGGGAAGCCCTCTTACCGCTCTTTGGGCACCTGTTGGGCTGCGCTTTCATGCTACACATCATTTATTTCCGAGCATGCCCTATCATAATCTTGGCAAAGCCCATTGTTTATTAATGGATAAATTACCCGATAACCGCCTTTATATGGCTGCTACAAGAAAATCATTCTTTCATGCAATGCGAGTTCTTTGGTCAGATGCTAAGGCGCATCAGAATCAATTGAAAGAAGAAGCAAATTCAGAGCAGCTATAACGCTGGCTTCGCGCACTTTATTTCTGCCAAGATTGCCAAAGCGGTGCGCTTGATGAATTATTTGGCTATTTTTACGGTTAAAGACCGCCATATGAACCAGCCCAACAGGCTTTTCAGCCGTTCCCCCATGGGGCCCTGCAATTCCTGTAACAGAAACAGCTATTGTTGCTGCTGAATTTTTAACAGCTCCCTTTGCCATGGTGCAGGCGGTCTCGATTGAAACCGCTCCGTGGTTGGTAATGGTCTTTTCAGGGACGCTGAGGTTGGCTGTTTTTGCTTGATTGCTATAAGTGATAAAGCCTTGGGTAACTACATCTGATGAGCCTGAAATTTCGGTAAGCGCACTAATGACAAGCCCACCCGTGCATGATTCTGCTGTAGCAAGAATGATATTTTTCTTTCTTGCACAGCTTAACACATGCGTTGCTTTTTTTATGATTTCATCAGGGAATAATATAATAATTTACTCCTATAAGAACGGCGGCTGCCATAAGCCCTGCGGCAATATCATCGAACATTACGCCAAAGGCATCGTGACGCTTGTCAAAGATACTTATGGGCCAAGGTTTCATAATATCAAATAACCTGAAGGCAAGGAGCGCTAAAAGAAACTGCCCGATTTCATGGTGATCTGTGATAACCATGCAGGTTAGCCATTGCCCTGCCACTTCATCGATAACAATAGGGCCCGGATCAGACTGTCCTGTTCTTTCCATATAAATTCTAGAAGAGCGAAGTCCGACTAAGGTGATGATAACCACAGCGATGCCAAGCATGATTGTACCATTAAAGCCAAAAAAATCTGAATATTCAAAGATAATAAAGCTAAAGGGCAGGGCAGCAATAGAGCCTGCCGTCCCGGGAGCTTTTGGGAAAAGACCTGTCCAGAACCATGTTGCCATCATATAATCAAAATTAAATAAAGATTTTTCCCAAATTTTTGGTTTTTTATTAGTCATGTTTAGTCTTTCAAACCGTTTAGAAAAATTATCATTCTGGCAGCTTTACCAAAACGCTTGCCTGCACCATTATGCCTTCTTTTCGTCCTGTAAAACCAAGTTTTTCAGTTGTTGTTGCTTTTACGCTAACATCATCCACATGCATTTTTAAAATTTGGGCAATATTTTTTCTAATTTTGTCACTATGGGGAGATATTTTAGGAAGCTCGCAAATGATGGTGAGGTCAATATTACCGATTTTCCCGCCAAGTTCTGCGACGAGCTTTGCGGCGTGGGCTAAAAACATATCGGAAGACACATCTTTCCACCTGTCATCTGCTGGCGGAAAATGCTTGCCAATATCGCCCTTTGCGATAGCACCTAAGATAGCATCGGTTAAAGCATGAAGTACGGCATCTGCGTCCGAATGACCTTTTAATTTATGGCTATGAGGGATTTTAATGCCGCCAAGAATGACGCTACCCCCTTGCTCGAACGCATGAACGTCAAGTCCCGTACCGATTTTAATATTTGTAAGGGGAGGATTTATCATTTTCTTTGCTTTTTCTATATCTTCTGTGGTGGTAATTTTGAAATTATTTTCATCACCTGCGATCATTTCAACCTTCATCTTGATAGCCTCTGCGATAGAGGCATCATCGGTTAGATTCTGCCCTTTTGTACGCTGGTGCGCTATAAAAAGAGGTTTAAACCTGAAAGCTTGGGGCGTTTGGGCGCGGTATAGATTTTTTCGGTCTATTGTTTCTTCTATTGCCGTTCCGCTTGATTTTTTAAGAGTATCTATCACGGGAAGAGCAGGAATAACCGCGCCATATTCGCCTAGAACATCGCCGATATTTTGCAATATTTTTTGTGAAACAAAGGGGCGTGCTGCATCATGTATCCAGATAAATTCAGGATCAATTTCTCTCATTGCCTCAAGCCCTAATAAAACAGATTCTTGGCGTGATTTTCCGCCGTGATTCATGTGAATATTTTCAAGACCCTTAACGGATTTGTAAAATAATTCTTTATCATCGGGGTGAATGACGATCTGGAAATGGTCAAATAGAAAGCTATCTTTAAAGGCTTCTAAGGCATGTCTCAAAATGCTCATTCCTGCAATTTCTATATATTGCTTTGGAACGTCGCTTTTAAGGCGTAATCCACGTCCTGCGGCTACGATGAGAAGGGCGTTTTTACAGTCCATAATATTTATCTATTTCTCTTTCCTATATTTTCTGCCTTTATAACATAAAATCTCTTTTGACCTATCATATTTTATTCTGTATGTTCTGGGATAATTGATGAAATTTCAGACAATGTAAAAAGGTGCGTATTTTTTAATCATGGCGATATTTATTGGTGATATTAAAGTTGAAAATCCTGTATTTTTAAGCCCCATGGCAGGGGTAACAGATCTTCCCTTTAGAAGGCTTGTTAAAAAATTTGGCGCAGGAATGGTAACGTCTGAAATGATTGCAAGCCAAGCGATGATAAGAGATCATGAAAAAACTCATAAAATGGCAAAAGCGGAAGGCGGTGAATATCTAATGTCTGTCCAGCTTGCAGGCTGTGATCCAGATATGATGGCGCTTGCGGCTAAAATGAATGAAGATTTAGGCGCGCCGATCATTGATATTAATATGGGCTGCCCTGCAAAAAAAGTTGTGGGCGGTATGGCGGGGTCAGCTTTAATGCAAGACCTAGATCATGCCCGTAAAATTATTGCAGCAACGGTTAAGGCTGTTAATATTCCCGTTACGCTTAAAATGCGGACAGGCTGGGACGAAGAACACCGCAATGCTCCCGAACTTGCCCATATCGCCGAAGAAGAAGGGATAAAGCTGGTCACCGTTCATGGGCGGACAAGAGCGCAAATGTATAGGGGCAAATCGGACTGGAAATTTATTGGTAAGGTTAAGGAAAATATTAATATTCCCCTCATTGCAAACGGAGATATTTTGACTTGTGAAGATGCCGCCGAAGCGTTAAAACAATCAGGAGCGGACGGGGTTATGATTGGACGGGGCGCATATGGCAAGCCGTGGTTTTTATCTCAGGTTATCCATTATTTGAAAACAGGTGAGAAAATACCGAACCCAAGCCTTGGTCAAATGAAAGATTTGCTGATTGAGCATTATGGGGCTTTGCTTGATCATTATGGTGCAGATGCGGGTAAGAAAATTGCCCGCAAGCATGTGTCTTGGTACACAAAGGGGCTGCCTAGAAGCGCAGAGTTTCGGCAAAAAGTTACTGTAATGACTGATATTGATCTGGTTATTGAAGCCATTAATAGTTTCTTTGACCCTCTTATTTTTGAAGCGGGTATTTTGGAGGCTGAATTTGGCTGAAGCTCAAAACACTATTCAAAAAACAGAGAATTTAGATAGTCCTTCTTTTGAGGTGATTTTAAATGCTTTGGCGGGCAGTGTTCTGATTCTTAACCAAAATGATCAAATTACTTATGTAAATGTAGCTTTTGAGAATCTTTTTTCTAGAAGCAAAAAAAAACTTATAGGCCTATACCTTAAAAATATTTTCCCTAGTGATAGCGAGATTATGTTCCTTGTTAAGCAGGTGAGGGAAGAGGCTATATCTCTTACAGAATTTAATGTTAATTTTTTAGATTCAGTTCAAAATAAACGTAAGACAGATATTCATATTTCTCATATGGTCGAAAAAGAAGGCTTTATTCTTCTTACTTTTCAGGAAAAAACATCTAATAGTAAATTTCATGATAAACAAAATAGAGATTCTGCTTCAAAAACGATTGTTGGCATGGCATCTATTCTCGCCCATGAAATTAAAAACCCTTTATCTGGCATAAGAGGATCGGCGCAGCTTTTGGGGTATGATCTATCAGAAGATGACCAGAAATTAACAAAAATTATTATAGAAGAGACTGATAGAATTTGCGCTCTTGTCGATCAAATGGAAGTTTTCTCCGAACATCTTCCTGTTAAGCAAGATAGCGTTAATATTCATAGCGTTTTACAGCATGTAAAAGAGCTGGCAAAGAATGGTTTTGCGAAAAATATTAAAATTATAGAGAAGTACGATCCTTCCCTGCCAGATACTCTGGGGGATAAAGGTAAGCTTATACAGGTCTTTCTAAATCTTATTAAAAACGCTGCGGAAGCCTGCCATAAAAACGGTGAAATTATAATTTTAACGGCTTACCGTCATGGCGTAAAAAAACTGAGCGCAGATGGTAGGGAAAAAACTCATCTTCCTCTTGAAATTTCTATCATTGATAATGGTGAGGGCTTTTCAGAGGAAATGGAAGACCATCTTTTTGACCCTTTCATTACAACAAAAGAACATGGCACAGGGCTTGGGCTTTCTCTTGTTGCGAAGATTATTGCAGATCATGATGGAATGGTTGAATGTGAACGTGCTGGGGATAAAACAATTTTTAGAATATTGCTTAAAAGCATATGATTAAGGGAATAAAATGAGTAAAGTTATTTTAGTCGCCGATGATGACAAAGCTATTCGAATAGTCCTTAGTAAAGCCCTTGCAAGGGAAGGCTATGAGATAAAATTAACCTCAAATGCGGCAAATTTATGGGAATGGGTTCAAAAAGGCGAAGGGGATTTAGTCATTAGTGATGTGATTATGCCCGATGAAAATGGCTTGGAGCTTTTGCCTAAAATTAAAAAAATACGCCCTGATTTACCTGTCATTATTATGTCCGCTCAAAATACGCTTATGACGGCTTTAAAGGCGGCAGAGAGGGGGGCATATGAATATTTGCCCAAGCCGTTTGATTTAAATGAATTAATGGCAATTGTTAAAAAAGCAATCTTACCAAAGGCAAATCTTTCGGCTACCATACAGCTTCATGATGATCCTGATGATCTTCCTTTAATCGGGCGTTCTAGTGCGATGCAGGCGACCTATAGAGTGATGGCGCGCCTGATGACATCTGATCTTACAGTCATGATAACAGGCGAATCTGGAACGGGAAAAGAACTTGTCGCAAGGGCGCTTCATGATTTTGGTAAAAGAAAAAATGCTCCTTTTGTTGCGATTAATATGGCAGCGATTCCAAAGGAGCTGATTGAAAGTGAGCTATTTGGTCATGAAAAAGGCTCATTCACAGGGGCAGACCAGAAATCTATGGGTCATTTTGAACAAGCAAGGGGCGGGACATTATTTTTAGATGAGATTGGTGATATGCCTTTGGAAGCTCAAACAAGGCTTCTTCGTGTTTTACAGCAGGGAGAATATATGCCTGTGGGAGCGGCAAAATCTATTAAAGCGGACGTTCGTATTATCACCGCAACTCATAGGGATTTGCAAAGCCTTATCGACCAAGGTCTGTTCAGAGAAGATTTATATTACCGCCTAAATGTTGTTCCCATCGCTCTGCCGCCGCTGCGTCATAGAAAAGAAGATATTAATGACCTTTGTCATCATTTTATGAATAAAATAGCGACTGAGAATAATTTAACTCCCAAATTAATTGATAAAAAAGCCTTAGAGGTTTTGAAAAAATATTCCTGGCCGGGGAACGTTAGGGAAATTGAAAACCTTATTTCTCGCCTTGCTATTTTATATAATGAAGAAGTCATTACGGCAGATATTATTTTGCAAGAAATTAATATTGATGATTCTGATAATCTAGGGAAAAAACATAATTCCTCTTCTCTTCAAACTTCTATCAGGTCTCATTTAGAGCGGTACTTTGATGCGCATGATAAAAGTGATTTGCCGCCGTCAGGGTTATATTCAAGGATTCTACCTGAACTTGAAATTCCGCTGATTGAACTCTGTTTGAACTCTACAAATGGTAATCAAATAAAGGCAGCAGAGCTTTTAGGGCTTAATAGAAATACTCTTAGAAAAAAGATAAAAGACCATAAGATTAAGATTTCAAAATAAAAAATCTGTAAAATCACATATATTGTTGTAAATTTGCAACTGTATGATAAACTGTAATTTATGATTTTAGATGATAAGAAAAAAACTCTTTTATTCTCTCGTAAAGCCTCTTTTTTTCGTAAAATGAGGCTTTGGGGACAAGAGAATATTATCTCAGAAAAAGTGGGCTATTTTTTGAGTATAGCTGCTTTTTTATCCTTTATGGCGACCTATTTTATTTTTTCTAGTATAGCACCTTTTTCTTCCCCTCCTAAAATACTTTATGTTTCTTTAATTATTAACCTCATTCTTCTTTTATCTTTAGCAGGCTTGGTTATAAAAGAAATTGTTCATATTTATACGACTAAAAAAGGGGCTGCCGCCTCTCGGCTTCATAAAAAAATTGTTAGTATATTTAGTATCGTTGCCATCACTCCGACCATTATTGTTGCAATTTGTTCTATTTTGTTTTTTGAGTTTGGCATATCAGCTTGGTTTGATAATAAAATCCAAACGGTTTTAGACAATAGTTTGAAAGTTGCTAAGACTTATATAAAAGAACATAAAAATTTCATTAAAGCGGATATTTTAGATATTGCAAATCAAATAAATTCTAGATCATATGAAATCTCTCAAACGCCTTCTACAATGGATAAAATACTTTCTAAAAATGCAAGTGCTTATGTTTTGACAGAGGCTTTTGTCTTTACGGAGCAGGGAATTATTACGGCAAGAGCTGATAGTACAATATCTTTATATGAAGATGGATTTGATGCGGATGTTGTTAAAATGGCGGGGGAAAGGGGCGGCGTTATATTCATAAAAAGCAGTAAAGGAGATCAGCGCATTAGAGCTCTGGTTAAACTTGATAGCTTTTTTATTGCTCAATATTTATACATCAGTAGGTTAGTCGATACAAATGCCTTAATGCTTGTAACAAGAACAACAGAAGCACAAGAAGATTATACTAAAGCGATGGTGCAGATTTCTAATTACCGTCTTCTCTTTAATTTTGCATTTTTTGCAATTGCTTTATTATTGTTGTTTTTAGCGGTTTGGATGGGGCTTGGGCTTGCAAATAAATTAATGATTCCTATTAATAATCTGGTTAGTGCAGCTGATAAAGTTGGACGGGGTGATCTGAGCGCAAGAGCGCCGATTGATAAAGGGTATGATGATCTGGGCGGACTTACAAAAGCTTTTAATAAAATGACATGGCAGCTTCAAGATCAGAAAGATCATCTTATTTCTGTGAATTTGCTTGCTGAGGAAAGAAGACGTTTTACTGAAGCTGTTCTTTCTGGCGTTTCTGCGGGAATTATGGGGCTTGATGCTGATGGTTTAATCACGCTTCCTAATAAATCAGCTCTCACTCTTCTTGCCGTTCAGGGTGAGGTTATTATTGGTCAGAAAATAACAGATATTATGCCTGAAACGGAAAAATTATATAATTTAATTGTTACAAATAAAGCAGCCTCTGTTCAGGATCAAATAGTGATTAAACATGGCGATCAAGATTTAAATTTATCTGTTCGTATTACAGCAGAGTTAAAAGATAATCTGATTGAAGGATATGTGATTACATTTGATGATATTACAGATCAGGTTGCCGCTCAACGAACGGCTGCTTGGGCGGATGTGGCGCAGCGTATTGCTCATGAAATTAAAAACCCCCTAACGCCAATACAGCTTTCGGCAGAACGTTTAAAGCGTAAATATTTAAAAGAAATTAAAAATGATCCAAATATTTTCTCTCAATGTACAGACACGATTATTAGGCAGGTAAGGGATCTTCGGCAAATTGTTGATGAATTTTCATCTTTCGCTAAGATGCCTGCGCCTACCCTTAAAGAAGAAAATATTTCAGAACTTTTAAAACAAGCTATTTTCTTACAGGAAGTGGCTAATAATTGGATTAAATTTAAACAAAATTTTACAGATAGAGAAATTTTAATTAATTGTGATGCTCGCCTCATCGGGCAGGCTCTTACTAATATTATGAAAAATGCTGTAGAATCTATTGAGGCGGATGAAAGCCGCAAAGAAGGAATTATAGAAGTTAAGCTGAAGATGGGGGCAAGGGGCTGTTTGATATCCGTTTGTGACAATGGGGTTGGTCTTCCAAAGAAACAAAAGGACAGGCTAACAGAACCCTATGTTACAACAAGAGTTAAGGGTACAGGGCTTGGGCTTGCGATTGTTAAAAAAATAATGAAAGACCATGGGGGAAATTTAATTTTAGAAAATAATAAAACTAAGGGAGCTGTTGTCACTTTAATTTTTCCTACATTAAGGAACAATGCTCAAAACTTGTTAGAGGATAAAAAATATGTCTCTTGATATTTTAATTGTTGATGATGAAGCGGATATTCGGGATTTAGTTTCGGGTATCTTAGATGATGAAGGCTATGAAACCCGAACGGCGGGTGATAGTGACAAAGCTTTAGAAGAAATAGAAGCAAGAAGGCCCTCTCTTTTAATTCTTGATATTTGGCTTCAAGGAAGCAAACTTGACGGCTTAGAGCTGCTTGATGAAGTGAAACGTTTGCATAAAGACTTGCCCGTTATTATTATTTCGGGACATGGTAATGTTGAAACAGCGGTTTCAGCTATTAAGCGGGGCGCATATGATTTTATTAGCAAGCCTTTTGAAACAGATAAGCTTCTTATTTTAGTTGAAAGAGCAACCGAGGCTAACCGCCTTCGAAGAGAAAATAGAGAACTTAGAAAAAAAATTGACTTTGATGTTAATTTAACAGGAAGTTCTTCTATTATCACAATGGTTAAAAATACGATTGATAAGGTAGCACCAAGCGGAAGCCGCGTTTTGATACAGGGCCCGCCTGGGTCAGGAAAAGAGGTTGTGGCAAGATTAATTCATCGCAAATCAAAAAGAGTTAATGGGGCTTTTGTTATTATTAATGCAGCTTCTATGTCTCCTGAAAATATGGAAAGTGAGCTTTTTGGTGTTGAAGAGGATGGTAATGTTATTAAAACAGGTTTTTTTGAGCAAGCTCATGGCGGCACATTATTTATTGATGAAGTCTCAGATATGCCGCAAACAACTCAAGCTAAAATTTTAAGAGTTTTAACAGATCAATCTTTTGAAAGAGTAGGGGGCAGCACAAACGTTCAGGTCAATGTTCGGGTTATTAGCGCAACGAGCAGAGACCTTAGAGAAGAAATTATAAATGCTCGCTTTAGGGAAGATTTATACCACCGGCTTAATGTTGTACCCGTTCATGTCCCTTCTCTTGTTCAAAGGCGAGATGATATTCCAATTTTAATAGAAGAGATTATGCATAGCATTTTACGGGCATCGGGCAGACCAAGCCGAAAAATATCTGAAAAAGCAATTAACTTATTGCAGGCCTATGATTGGCCTGGAAATGTTCGTCAGCTTAGAAATATTATTGAAAGACTGCTTATTTTATCCTCTAGTGAGGGAGAAATAGATGTTGATGATTTGCCGGTCGAGATAATGAATGATGCGGTTGCTATTAAGCCAAGCAGTGACAATGAAATAATGGCACTGAATTTAAGGGAAGCCCGAGAGCAATTTGAAAGAGAATATATGAAAATTCAAATTAGCCGATTTAATGGTAATATTTCAAAAACAGCTAAATTTGTAGGCATGGAACGTTCTGCGCTTCATCGTAAATTAAAAGGTCTTGGTCTTACAGGCAGAAGTAAATATTAGGGTAATTTCATGAAGAAAATTATTGTATGCGGCGCAGGACAAGTTGGCTTCAATATTGCAAAACATCTTGCCAATGAGCAAAATGATGTGACGGTTATTGACCGTTCTCCAGAACTTGTTGCGCAGATTAGAAACTCACTTGATGTGCAGGCTCTTGTTGGTTATGCATCTCACCCTGATATTCTTGAAAATGCAGGGGCAAAAGATGCTGATATGATCATTGCTGTGACGTTATTTGATGAGGTGAATATGGTTGCTTGCCAAGTTGCTCATTCATTGTTTAACGTGCCGACAAAAATTGCAAGGGTTAGAGCGCAAAATTACCTTGCTCCTATGTGGAAGGATTTATTTAGCACAGACAACATGCCCATAGATGAAATTATTTCACCTGAAATAGAAGTTGCCCGCGCCGCTATTAGAAGGCTCGAAGTTCCAGGGGCATTTGATATGATTGCATTTTGTGAAAAGCGCATTCAAGTTGTTGGTGTGCGTATAGAGGATAATTGCCCTGTGGTTGATACTCCGCTAAAGCAATTAACGGAACTTTTTCCTGATCTTAATATTATTGTTTGCGGAATTATTCGAAATGATAAGTTAATCGTTCCTTCCGCAGGCGACCAGCTTCTTATTGGCGATAATATTTATTTTGCGGCGGAAAGCTGTAATGTAAGACGTGCTTTAGCTGTTTTTGGTCACGAAGAAGAAGAGGCCCGTAAAATTATTATTATTGGCGGCGGTAATGTTGGGGCTTTTATTGCAGATCGTATGCTTGAAATAAATAAAAACATCCAAATTAAAATCATTGAAAAAGATCAGGCAAGAGCAACTTTAATTGCTGAAAAAATACCAAGCGTTATTATTTTGCAAGGCAATGCAATGGACCTTGATTTATTAAAAGAAGCGAATGCTCAAACGGCTGAAACAGTTATTGCGGTAACCAATAATGATAATGTGAATATCTTATCATCTTTATTAGCCAAACAGCTTGGAACAAAGCGGGCGATTACTTTAATTAACAATCAGGATTTTAGTAGTTTAACAAATTCTGTTGGGATTGATGCTTTTATTGATCCTCGTCAGACAACTGTTTCTAGTATTTTACAACATATGCGCCAAAATAAAATTAAATCCCTTCAAAGCCTTGCAGGCGGTGCGGCAGAAGTTGTCGAAGCGGTTGCAACAGAAGATTCTCCTCTTGTGGGCAAACCTTTGCGTGAGGTAAAGCTTCAATCAGGTATTATCATTGCTGCAATCGTAAGGGGTGAGGAGACTATTCCCCCTAGAGGAGGGACAATCATTAAGGCAAATGATATTATTATTGTCTTCCTGCGAGCTGATCTTATTAAGAAGGTTGAAGATTTATTTGCCGCTCCTGCTGAGTATTTTTAAATATGATAGGGCGCATTGTTTATATTATTGGGTATTTTCTAATTTTTCTTGGGGTTAGTGAATTAGTTCCTGTTTTATTCGCCTATATTTTTGATGAATATGAACTTATTATTCCCTTTTTTATAAGCAGTATTTTGACCGTTTTTATCGGTGCTGGACTTTATTATGCCTTTAAAGATAAACAAGAAAAACCTTCTCATCATGAAGTGATTTTATTTCTAGGAATTATTTGGTTTATCTTGCCCTTTTTTGCAGCTGTACCTTTTATGACCACAGGTGTTCTTGTTAATATGGTTGATGCTTATTTTGAGGCGACTTCCGCCTTAACAACAACGGGTTCAACCGTCTTTGGAAATTTAGATTTATTGCCAAAAACGATGATTTTTTGGCGGGCTTTTTTACAGTGGCAGGGCGGAATACTTGTTTTTATTATTGCTGTTTCTATTATGCCGCTTAGCCAAATTGGGGCAATTAATCTTTTTAAATCGGCGCTGCCTCATGGAGAGGGAGACGGTCTTAATGATCGGATTAGATATGCTTTTTTCCCTCTTATTAAAATATATCTTTTATTGACCGTTATTTGTTTTGTTTTTTTATATATAAGTGGGGTGGATTTGTTTGATGCTCTTACAACATCAATGGCAACTTTATCGAGCGGTGGATTTATGAGCCATACGGCACAAGAAGGAAATAATTTTTCTCTTTCTTCTCAAATGATTTTAATTCCTTTTATGATTCTGGCAGCGACCAATCTTACATTTCACTGGCTTGCTTTTTCAAAGGGAAGTTTTAAAAAATATTCATCTGATATAGAGGGTAAATATTTTATAAAATTGGGGCTATTTGCAGCTGTTGTTATCTTTTTTTCTTTTTATATTTCGCATCAATTAACGGGAAAATCAATTTTTGAAGCGGTCATCTCGTCGTTATTTATTAGTTTTTCGAGCCTATCAACAACAGGATATTATTCTGCGGGAGTGGGAACATTGCCTATTACGGTAATCATTTGTATTCTTGGGCTGCTTTTTATTGGCGGAACAGCAGGGTCAACATCAGGCGGTTTTAAGGTTTTTCGTATAAAAATTTTATTGCGTCATGCTAATAAAGAAATCAGCAGACTTGCCTATCCTCATAGTATTGTTCCCGTAAGATGGAATAATTTAAATGTCACAGCAAAGGCAATGATGCAAGTTTGGTCATTTTTATTTTTATTTTTATCAGTTTATGCTTTAGTTAGCATCGCTTATGGGATGTTTGGCTATGATTTTAGGGCATCTATTGGGCTTGCTGCATCAAATCTTTTTAGTGCGGGGGGAATGATTCAGGCAATATCATCTGACTTTATTGGTTATCATAGCCTGTCAGAGGGAGCAAAATGGTTTACGTCCTTTGTTATGATTATTGGACGGCTAGAAATTATTGCTTTTTTGATGTTTTTTATTCCGTCTTTTTGGAGAAATTAACCTTTATTAGCTATTGGTAGTTTAATGTTTGAAAAAGATGTGATATGGATATGGTGCGAGCGTATAAATACGGTGCATAATAATAATAATTCTATAAAGAATGGAAAAAATAATAATGTCAGAAAAAAACCATAACTTACAAGATGCCTTTCTAAACCACATTAGAAAAAACAAAGCCCCAATCACAGTCTTTCTTGTCAATGGTGTAAAACTTCAGGGTATTGTCACTTGGTTCGATAATTTTTGTATATTACTGCGCAGAGATAGCTCTGTTCAGCTTGTTTATAAACATGCAATTTCAACCATTATGCCAGGGGGGCCTATTCAATTATTTGACCCTACGAATGATGAGAATTCAGAAGAATAGTACAGAATTTTAATGACTGATAAAAACGGCACTCTTGTTTTTAGACATAAATCTGCCTCCTCAGTATGGGAAGATTCCAATAATGATACTGCGCTCCAAACAGGGACTGCTTGCGCACGCTGTCTGATTATTCATCCTTATTTAAGGTCAGAATTAAAAAGCAATTCAAAAAGCTATAGAGACCCTGCCGCAAGGCTTGATGAGGCGGTTTCTCTTTCTGCGGCAATTGATTTGCAAGTTATTCGGGCGGTCTGCATACCTCTTGCAAAAATTGTTCCTGCTCATTATTTGGGTAAGGGAAAACTTGAAGAAATAAAGGGCTTTACCGACCAGAATGAAATTGAACTTGTTGTTATGGATTGTGAGCTATCTCCTGTTCAGCAGCGCAATCTTGAAAGCACTCTTGGAGTTAAGGTGATTGACCGTACGGGGCTTATTTTAGAGATTTTTGGGGAAAGAGCGCAAACAAAAGAAGGCGGGCTTCAAGTTGAGCTTGCTCATTTATCTTACCAGAAAAGCCGTCTTGTTAGGTCATGGACTCATCTTGAACGCCAGCGGGGCGGTGGTGGTTTTATGGGCGGGCCGGGGGAAAGACAAATTGAAAGCGACAGGCGGCAAATTGATGAGCAGATTATAAAAATCCGCAAGAAATTAGATCAAGTTGTTAAAACCCGTGGTCTTCACCGTAAGGCTAGAAAAAAAGTGCCTTTTCCGATCGTGGCTCTTGTTGGTTATACTAATGCAGGAAAATCGACTTTATTTAACCGCCTAACAAATGCGAATGTTATGGCGAAAGATATTCTTTTTGCAACGCTTGATCCGACGATGCGTAAAATTAATTTACCCTGCGGTAAAACAATAATTTTATCAGACACAGTTGGGTTTATTTCAGATTTACCAACCTCGCTTATCGCAGCGTTCAGAGCCACATTAGAAGAAGTTATAGAGGCTGATTTAATCTTGCATATAAGAGATATTTCACATCAAGAAACGGACGAGCAAGCCAATGATGTGATTGAAATTATGAGAGACCTTGGCATAGAAGAAGAAGCAGAAAGATCAATTTTTGAGGTTTGGAATAAATCTGATCTTTTAGATGAGGAGAGCTTTTTATCCTATTGTAATATTTCAGAAAATAGGGATAATATTAGCTTAATATCAGCGGTAACGGGCAAGGGAATGGATAAATTCCTCGCTCTTATTTCAAGCAAGCTTTCAGAAAAAAACGAAACCCTTGAATTTACATTCTCGCATGATGAAGGCGCAGATGTCGCATGGCTTTATAGACATGCAGAGGTTTTATCACGTGAAGATGATGAAAGCTCTATAACCTTAACGGTTAGCCTTGATCAAAAAACAATTGGTCAGCTTGAGAAAAAAGGTCTAATAGATAAAGATAAGAGTAAAATAAAAGACGAAGAGAGAAGTTTTGAGGATCGTTTAATTGATGGATATTCTTCGGGTAGCTAGCTTTATTAAAGAGACGGCAGAAACCGAAATTTTGCCAAGATTTAATAACTTAACAAGCAAAGACATAAGACAAAAAACCTCCAAGCAAGATTTGGTGACGATTGCTGACCTAGAAGCAGAAAAAAGACTTTCAAGCTATTTAAAAGACCTTTACCCAAATGCCCTAATTGGCGGCGAAGAATCAATTGCGGAATATCCAGAATTAAAGAATGAAATTCTAAAATCTGATTTGGGATTTTTGATTGATCCGATTGATGGAACAAATAACTTTATTAAGGGAAATCACCGTTTTGCCGTAATGTTAGTAGCTCTGCAAAAGGGGAATGCTGTTGCGTCATGGATTTATATTCCTCTTGAAAATAAAATGGTTGTTGCCGAGCAGGGCTGTGGCTGCTTTATTAATTCAAAGCGAGTTTCTTATCCCGTACCGCCTGCTAAAATTTCAGATATGATTGGCGCAAGCCATACCAAACGTATGAGCCAAGGTCTTGGCAAAATTATAGATAAAAACCTCTCAAAAATAAAAGAAAACCGCCCAGCTTACTGCGCAGGATATGATTATGTAGCTTTACTTGAAGGGCGTAAGAATTTCTCATTATATGGAAATATTTTGCCGTGGGATCACTTGCCGGGAACATTAATGGTGCAGGAAGCAGGTGGAATATCTAAACAACTAGATGGTGCAGATTATGATGCCCATAATGAAGAGGGCGGCATTCTTTCCGCTTTTAATGAGGAAGCATGGCAAAAAATCCATCAAAGTCTTTTTGTAAGATCTTAAGAATTTAAAGGCTAAGACGGACATTGCATTATTATGATGTTTAGTCGGTGTTTGTGTTTTATGCTCAAACTCAAGGGTGTTATGCTTCAAGCGATTGTAGCATGTCTATTACGGTTGTCGTTATTTCAATTTCTTTAATGATATATGCGCATAGTGCCAAGGCAAAAGATTGGTCATCTTAAATAATTAACGGGTAAATATTCAAGAAAAGAAAAAATGATCAATTTTGAAAAAAATAGTAGTATTTTACGCCAAGTAAGTTTATTAAAAAGATAGAAGTTAATGGGTGTTGGAAGTATGAAGAGGATTGTTAAGAGGGTGTGAATATCTCCTTTAAAGTTTGAGTTGTTTTCTTCCTGTTAACCCTATTGCGTTATTTTCCTTATTATCTTTAGATTTGACATGCTGGAATCGTTGCAAGTGATGTTTCAGTATTGTTTTAAAATAACGACTTGCAGAAGTTTAAGAAGGGTGGAGCAGAGATGGATAGCTTGTTGCTCGAATATCTTCCTATTCTGGTATTTTTTGTAATCGCCATCATTATGGCGGTTATTTTTGTTGGACTTCCGATTTTGGTGGTAAAGCAAAAACCAGATGCAGAAAAAAACTCGGCCTATGAATGTGGATTTGAGGCCTTTGATACGTCACGTAAGCCATTTGATGTAAGATTTTATCTTGTGGCAATTCTTTTTATTATTTTTGATTTAGAAGTTGCCTTCTTATTTCCTTGGGCGGTCTCTTTGAAAGAGATCGGCGTTTATGGTTTTGTCTCAATGATGATTTTTCTGGGCGTACTTACCGTTGGCTTTATTTATGAGTGGAAAAAAGGAGCATTGGAATGGGAATAGACCTTTCAAAACTTAATCTAAATAAAGATAATACCCCTCATATGAATAATGCTCAAGCCGCTGAATTTAATGCAATGGAGCAGGGGACATATTTCAAAAATATTAACTCTGATCTTGCCGATAAAGGCTTCGTGATTACATCTGTAGAAGATATTATCGCGTGGGCACGCACGGGTTCGCTTTGGTGGATGACTTTTGGGCTGGCTTGCTGCGCTGTGGAGATGATGCATACGGCGATGTCCCGTTATGATGTTGAACGTTTTGGCTTCGCCCCTCGTGGTTCTCCCCGTCATTCAGATGTTATGATTGTCGCAGGAACGCTGACCAATAAAATGGCGCCTGCAATGCGTAAAGTTTATGACCAGATGGCAGAACCTCGTTATGTGATTTCGATGGGATCATGCGCTAATGGCGGCGGCTATTATCATTATTCTTATTCGGTTGTTCGGGGCTGTGACCGCATTGTTCCTGTGGATATTTACGTGCCAGGCTGTCCGCCAAGTGCAGAGGCTTTGCTTTACGGTATCTTGCAATTGCAAAAGAAAATCAGAAGAACAGTGTCATTCGAGAGATAGGGTAATGCGGCGTGAAAGCTGCGGAGAGTTATAAATGAAATTAAATGAAACATTAGAAGAGTTTGGCGATTATATTGTTAAGGCTCTTGGCGATGATGTGAGTGATTATGTCGTAGCCTATGATGAGCTTACGATTTTGTCACGCCGTGATAAGATCGTAGAGGTTCTTACGTTTCTTCGAGATGATAAAAACTGTAAATTCACAGTTTTAATTGATGTTTGCGGCGCAGATTATCCTATGCGGGCCCGCAGGTTTGATGTTGTCTATCATATGTTAAGTATGAAGAAAAATTTCCGCATTCGGGTAAAGCTTACCACGGGTGAAGAAACAGCAGTGCCGTCTGTCGTGCCATTATTTTCAAGTGCCAATTGGTATGAGCGTGAAACATGGGACATGTACGGCATTATGTTTGCAGGTCACCCTGACCTGCGCCGTCTTTTATCTGATTATGGTTTTGAAGGACATCCTCTTCGCAAAGATTTCCCCCTTACGGGCTATGTTGAGCTTCGCTATAGTGAAGAAGAAAAGCGTGTGGTCTATGAGCCGGTAAAACTTGTTCAAGAATTTCGTGATTTTGACTTTATGTCTCCTTGGGAGGGGGCAAAATATATCCTTCCCGCTGATAAACAGACAGAAGAAGGGGCTAAGGATTAATTATGGCTGAAGTAGATATTAAAAATTACAACATTAACTTTGGACCTCAGCATCCCGCCGCCCATGGCGTTCTTCGCCTTGTGTTAGAGCTTGACGGTGAAGTTGTTGAACGGGCTGATCCTCATATTGGGCTTTTACATCGGGGAACAGAAAAGCTTATTGAAAATAAAACTTATCTTCAAGCTATTCCCTATTTTGACCGCCTTGATTATGTTGCTCCGATGAATCAAGAACATGCTTTTTGCCTTGCGATTGAAAAATTAATGGCTATTGAAGTGCCTGAACGGGGCAGCTATATCAGAGTTCTTTTTAGTGAAATTGGACGCATTTTAAATCACATTATGAATATTTGCTCTCATGCAACAGATGTTGGCGCATTAACGCCGATGTTATGGGGTTTTGAGCAGCGTGAAATATTAATGGAATTTTATGAAGCTGTTTGCGGCGCAAGGCTTCATGCAAATTATTTCCGCCCAGGCGGCGTACATCAAGACCTTCCCGCAGGTCTTGACCAGCGTATCTTAGATTTTTGTGACAGCTTTCCAAAAGTCCTAAAAGATATGGAATCTCTTGTTGTGGGGAATAGAATTTTTAAACAGCGTAATGTTGGCATTGGTAAGGTTTCTTTTGCCGAGGCCTGCGATCTTGGTTTTACGGGCGCAATGCTGCGGGGCTGTGATACGCCTTGGGATTTGCGCCGCAGCCAGCCTTACGAACTTTACAATAGGCTTGATTTCAACGTTATTGTCGGTAAAGAAGGCGATTGTTATGACCGCTATATTCTTCGGGTAGAAGAAATGTATGAATCAATCAAGATCATGCGCCAATGTATTGAACAGATGAAGGCAGGGCCTGTTTCCTCGATCGACCGCAAAGTAACGCCGCCGCCAAGAGCAGAGATTAAAACATCAATGGAAAGCTTGATCCATCATTTCAAACTTTACACAGAAGGCTTTAAAGTTCCCGAAGGTGAAGTCTATGCTGCGGTAGAAGCACCGAAGGGTGAATTTGGCGTATATCTAGTATCGGACGGCTCGAACAAACCTTATCGCTGTCACGTGCGCGCACCAGGTTATCCGCATTTACAGGCGATGAGCCATATTGCAAAGGGTCATATGCTTGCGGATATTCCTGCTCTTATTGGCTCATTTGACATTGTATTCGGGGAGATTGACCGATGACACTTAATCTAGTTGACGCAGGGGCGTTTGAATTTTCACCTGAGAATAAAAAATGGGCAGCAGAAGAGCTTAAAAAATATCCTGATAGCTATCGGCAGAGCTGCGTGATGCCTTATCTGCATAGAGCGCAAGAGCAAAATCATGGCTGGGTATCTATTCCTATTATGGAATATATCGCTGACCTTTTGGATATGGCTTATATTCGGGTTCATGAAGTCGCAAGTTTTTATTCTATGTATAATTTAAAACCTGTTGGCAAGCATGTGATCGAAGTTTGCACCACCACGCCGTGCTGGCTGCGGGGCAGTGATGATGTCGCTGCTGCTTGTAAAAAAGAGCTTGGCATTGGTTTTGGCGAGACGACAGCGGACGGTGAATTTACTCTTTTAGAAGTTGAATGTGCAGGCGCATGCGTTAATGCTCCTGTGATTGCCTATAAAGAAAATTATTACGAAGACCTTGATGAGGATACAACGACCGCTTTTATAAAATCCATTAAAGCGGGTAAAGTGGTTTCCTGCGGCCCTCAAAATGGACGCTTCAAATCCTGTCCCAAGGGCAGGGCAACAACTTTAAAAGATTTCGCTCCGAAAGAGCTTTTAAAAGCCCAAGATTCTAAAGGGAGTGATAAATAATGTTAGCTGATAAAGACCGCATATTTACAAATCTCTATGGATTTGAAGGCACTGACCTTAAATCTTCCAAGAAACGGGGCGATTGGAAAAACACTAAAAAACTTCTTGAAAATGGCAAAGACTGGATTGTTGATGAGATGAAAACCTCTGGGCTTCGGGGGCGGGGCGGAGCTGGATTTCCGACGGGTCTGAAATGGTCATTCATGCCAAAAGAATCTGATGGCCGTCCTTCTTATCTGGTGGTCAATGCCGATGAGGGCGAACCGGGGACTTGTAAAGACCGTGAAATTATGCGTCATGATCCTCATAAACTTGTGGAAGGCTGCCTTATCGCAGGCTTTGCAATGAATGCGATCGCTGCCTATATTTATATTCGGGGCGAATTTGCAGAAGAAGCAAAAGTCATGCAAGCCGCCATCGATGAAGCCTATAAAGCAGGGCTTATTGGTAAAGATTCTTGCGGCACGGGCTATAATTTCGATATTTATATCCACAGAGGCGCAGGCGCATATATTTGCGGCGAAGAAACCGCTCTTATTGAATCAATAGAAGGTAAAAAAGGTCAGCCGAGGCTTAAGCCGCCATTCCCAGCGAATGTGGGCGTTTTTGGCTGTCCAACAACGGTGAATAATGTGGAATCGATTGCGGTCGTACCAGAGGTTCTTCGTAGGGGCGGTTCATGGTTTGCGGCTCTTGGGCGTGAAAATAATACAGGAACGAAGCTTTTTTGCATTTCAGGTCATGTGAATAATCCCTGTAATGTAGAAGAAGAAATGGGCATTCCTCTTAAAGATCTTATCGAAAAGCACGCTGGCGGCGTTATTGGGGGCTGGGATAATTTGCTGGCAATCATTCCTGGTGGCTCTTCGGTGCATATGATTCCTAAATCCATTTGCGATACGGTTTTGATGGATTTTGATAGCTTGCGGGCAGAAGGCACGGGTCTTGGGACTGCGGCGGTGATCGTTATGGATAAATCGACCGATATTGTTGCAGCGATTGCAAGGCTTTCCGCTTTTTATAAGCATGAAAGCTGCGGTCAATGTACGCCCTGCAGAGAAGGAACAGGCTGGATGTGGCGCATGATGGAACGCCTTGTTTCTGGTGATGCAGAATTAGAAGAGGTTGATATGCTTCTCGATGTTACCAAACAAATAGAAGGTCATACAATTTGCGCTCTTGGCGATGCCGCCGCATGGCCTATCCAAGGGCTTCTGCGTCATTTTAGACCAGAAGTAGAACGGCGCATTGAAGAATTTAAAAAATCTAAACTTAACGTAAAGCTAGGTTAGGAGATAGATGAATGGTTAAGCTAACAATTGACGGCACTGAAATAGAAGTAGACACAGGCAGCACTGTCATACAAGCAGCAGAGCAGGCTGGAATTGAGATTCCTCGTTTTTGCTATCATGAAAGATTGTCCATTGCAGGAAACTGCCGCATGTGCCTTGTGGAAATGGAAAAAGCACCAAAGCTTGTTGCATCATGTGCGATGCCTGCAAGCGAGGGTATGGTTATTCATACTAATTCGGAAAAAGTTAAAAAAGCCCGTGAAGGGGTGATGGAATTTCTTCTGATTAATCATCCGCTTGATTGCCCTGTGTGCGATCAAGGCGGTGAATGTGATTTACAAGACCAATCGGTGGCTTACGGCGGTGGATCGAAGCGAACGACTGAAGAAAGACGCATCGTATCTGAAAAATTCATGGGGCCTCTTATTAAAACCACGATGACCCGCTGCATTCATTGTACAAGATGCGTGCGTTTTGCCGATGAAATTGCGGGCGTTCCTGAACTGGGCGCAATTGGCAGGGGTGAAGGTATGCAGATTACGACTTATAATGAAAAAGAATTTAAGTCTGAAATGTCTGGAAATATTGTTGATCTTTGCCCTGTTGGGGCATTAACGTCACGTCCTTATGCTTTTAAAGCCCGCCCTTGGGAGCTTACATCAACAGAAACAATTGATATTCATGATGCCCTTGGCGCAAATATTAGAGCCGACGCACGGGGGCGTGAAGTCATGCGGATTTTACCCCGCCTTAATGATGATATTAATAGCGAATGGATTGATGATAAATCCCGCCATGCGGTTGATGGATTAACAAAAAACCGTCTTGACCGTCCTTATGCTCGCATTAAAGGTAAGCTTACCGAGGTCACTTGGCAGCAAGCCTTTGATATTATTGCGGCAAAAATTAAAAAAACCGACGGCTCAAAAATTGCGGCTCTTACGGGTGATCTTAATGATGCTGAATCTATGTACGCTCTTAAAAAACTTATAGCATCGCTTGGCAGCGACAAAATTGAATGCCGCCAAGATGGCTCTGCGGTCGAATCTTCTAGCAGAGTTTCTTACCTATTTAATTCTGCTATTTCGGGCGTTGATGAGACAGATGCTGTTCTTCTGATTGGGTCAGACCTTAGGCGTGAGGCTGCGGTGCTAAATTCCCGCCTTCGTCAAAATTCTGTAAACCGCAGAATGAATATTGCTTATATGGGACCAAAAATTGACCTTACTTATAGGGTTACAGAGCTTGGCGATGATGCTCATATTCTGCAAGATATTTTAGAGGGCAAGCATGAGTTTTCTAAAGTTTTGAAAAAAGCTGAAAAACCAATGCTTATTCTGGGACGCAGTGCTTTAAGCAGGTCTGATGGGGGGGCTATCTTAAAGCTTGCTCATGATATTGCGGATAAATATGGTTTTATCTTAGAAGATTGGAACGGTTTTAACGTTCTTCATACCGCCGCTGCACGTGTGGGCGGACTTGATCTTGACCTGACGGTTTCTGGCGGAATAGAATCTATTTTTGCAGGAGTTAAGAAAGGCGATATTGAAATTGTCTTTAATATGGGAGCAGATGAGACCGATCTTTCAGCTCTAAGCGGCGCATTCGTTATTTACCAAGGATCACACGGAGACGAAGGTGTGCGTTATGCGGACGTTATTCTCCCTGGGACGGCCTATACAGAAAAATCTGGTCTTTATGTCAATATTGAAGGGCGGGTACAAAGAGCCGAACGGTCTATCTTTGGACCAGGAGATGCCCGTGAAGATTGGACGATTTTAAGAGCCTTATCTGACGCTTTAGGTAAAACACTTGAATTTGATACGTTAGGAGAGCTAAGAGCAGCTCTTTATAAAGAATATCCGGCTTTTGCGGCTCTTGATGAGCTTCCATCAGAAAAATGGTGTGATTTTGGCGTGAATGCCGCTCTTTTAAAAGAAGGCTTTATTCTGCCGATTACCGATTTTTACCAAACAAGTCCCATTGCCCGTGCATCAAGCGTCATGCAAGAATGTAGCGGCATTATGTATGATAGCCCTTTAAAGGAGGAAGCAGCTCATGGCTGATATGATCTATAATTTCTTTTACTGGTTATTTGGTATAGAGATTTATCATTTTGTTGCGGTTATTTTAAGCGTTCTTTTGGTCGCCCTGCCTGTATTATTGGCGGTAGCGATGATTGTTTGGGTTGACCGTAAAGTTTGGGCAGCGATTCAAATTCGCAAAGGACCTAATGTTGTGGGGCCTTTTGGTTTGATGCAGTCTTTTGCCGATGGTCTTAAAGTTTTTCTTAAAGAAACGATTGTTCCAGCGGGCGCAAATAAATTTTTGTTCCTTATGGCTCCTGCATTAAGTCTTATTTTTGGACTTGTGGGCTGGGCAGTGCTTCCTTTTGCAGAAGGCTATGTGGTTTCTGATTTAAATGTGGGTATTCTCTATTTATTTGCGGCATCTTCACTTGCGGTTTATGGGGTGATTATTGCCGGCTGGGCCTCTAATTCTCGTTATGCGTTTTTAGGGGCGATGAGATCGGCAGCGCAAATGGTCTCCTATGAAGTCTCAATCGGCTTTATCATGCTTACGGTTTTGATGGTCGCAGGATCGCTTAATCTTTCTGAAATTGTCTTGGCTCAAAAAAGCGCAGGTCTTTTTGGCTTTAACGGCTATTTCTTAACGCCGCTTATGCCAATGTTCTTTATCTTTTTTATCTCGGCTCTTGCAGAAACAAACCGCGCCCCCTTTGACCTTCCCGAAGCAGAAGAAGAAATCGTGGCAGGCTTCCAAATTGAATATTCATCTATGTCGATGGCATTATTCTATCTTGGTGAATATGCAAATATTATTTTAATGTGCGGCGTTATGTCGGTGCTTTTCTTTGGTGGCTGGCTTCCTCCTTTTGATTGGGCTCCGCTTTATTACGTGCCGCCTGCTCTTTGGCTGTTCTTTAAGATGTTTATTTTCTTCTTTTGTTTTTCATGGGTAAAGGCATCTGTACCTCGTTTTAGATATGATCAGTTAATGCGTCTGGGCTGGAAAGTGTTCTTGCCTATGTCTCTGATCTGGGTTGTTCTCACGTCGGCTTATGTCGTTTTCATTAAGCATGCTGCTGGATAAGGATAGGAAATGTCACTTTTTAACCATTATGTTCGAACTTTTTTACTTGCAGATCTTTTTGCAGGATTAATGCTAACGCTGAAATATTTCTTTAGCAAAAAAGTAACGATTAACTATCCTCATCAAAAAGGACCTCTTTCGCCAAGATTTAGAGGGGAGCATGCTCTGCGCCGTTATGAAGACGGTGAAGAACGCTGTATTGCCTGTAAATTATGTGAAGCCATTTGCCCTGCGCAGGCGATCACAATTGAGGCAGAGGTCATGCCCTCTGGCGCGCGTCAGACCACACGTTATGACCTTGACCTGACCAAATGTATTTTTTGCGGCTATTGCCAAGAAGCCTGTCCTGTTGAAGCGATTGTAGAAGGACCGAATTTTGAATATGCCACGGAAACGAGGGAAGAGCTTATGTATGATAAAGAAAAGCTGCTTGCGAGTGGTGATCGCTGGGAACGCCAATTAGCCCTTAATATTGCGCTTGATGCGCCCTATAGATAGAAGAGAGAATAATGATTATAGCAATATTATTTTATGTTTTTGCGGGAACGGCAGTTTTTTCTGCGGCAATGGTTGTTTTTAGCAAAAATCCTGTTAACTCGGTTTTATTTCTTATCCTTGCTTTTTTTAATGCATCGGGGCTTTTCATTTTGCTCGGCGCAGAATTTTTAGCGATGCTTCTGATTATTGTTTATGTGGGAGCGGTTGCGGTTCTTTTCATGTTTGTGGTGATGATGCTTGATATTGATTATGCAAATCTTCGCCAAGGTGTTCAAAAATATCTTCCTATTGGAATGCTTGTAGGCGGCATTTTAATGGCTGAAATGATTTTAGTGGGCGGCACTTGGAGTTTTAGCGAAGGGCGCAATGACGTTCTTGCCTCTAAAACGCCGATCCTATCGGACGTTGATAATACGAACGCAATTGGTAATATTTTATATACGGATTATATTTTCTTATTTCAGCTTGCAGGGCTTATTCTTCTTGTGGCAATGATCGGGGCAATTGTTCTGACCCACCGCACCAGAGAAGGCGTTAAGAAACAAAAAATTCATGACCAAGTTAGAAGGCAGCGAGATGATGCGTTTGAGGCGGTTGATGTTAAATCAGGAATGGGACTTAAATAATGCAAATCACTCTATTTCATTATCTTACCGTGGCTGCGATGCTTTTTACCCTAGGGGTTTTTGGTATTTTTCTTAACCGTAAAAATGTGATTACGATTATGCTGTCAATCGAACTTATCCTTTTGGGGGTGAATATTAACTTGGTTGCTTTCTCTTCTCATTTAGGGGATATGACGGGGCAGGTTTTTTCACTCTTTATTTTAACCGTTGCAGCGGCAGAAGCGGCTATTGGGCTTGCGATCTTAGTCGTTTATTTTAGAAATCGTGGCTCTATTGCGATTGATGATGCCTCTGGTATGAAGGGATAAGATAAAATGATTTATAAAGTAATTGTATTCTTACCGCTAATAAGCGCACTTCTGGCAGGATTTTTTGGCTCTAAACTTGGCGATAAATTTGCCCAGTTTGTAACGGTTTCTGGACTTGTTATTTCGGCTATTCTTTCATGGTATGCCTTTATCACTGTGGGGCTTATGGGCGGTGATATGCAGTCTGTAACCGTGCTTTCATGGATCGTCTCGGGTGATTTTAATGTGAACTGGGCATTCCGAATTGATACTTTAACCGTGGTGATGCTGGTTGTTGTTAATACGGTTTCAAGTCTTGTTCATATTTATTCGATTGGCTATATGAGCCATGATCCGCATAAAGCACGTTTCATGTCCTATTTATCGCTTTTCACCTTTGCAATGCTTATGCTGGTAACTTCCGATAATTTCATTCAAATGTTCTTTGGCTGGGAAGGGGTGGGGCTTGCGTCTTACCTTTTGATTGGCTTTTGGTATAAAAAGCCTTCTGCCTGCGCCGCAGCGATTAAAGCTTTTGTGGTTAATAGAGTGGGGGATTTTGGCTTCGCTCTTGGGATTTTTGCAATCTTTATGACTTTTGGCTCTGCGGAATTTTCGGAAGTCTTTGCAAGAGTAGGGGAATTTGAAGGCAAGAATATCCATTTCCTTGGCATGGAATTTGACCTGATTACAACAATTGCCCTTTTACTCTTTGTGGGGGCAATGGGAAAATCGGCTCAAATCGGGCTTCATACATGGCTGCCCGATGCAATGGAAGGGCCAACGCCTGTATCGGCTCTTATTCATGCGGCAACAATGGTAACGGCGGGGGTCTTTATGGTTGCGCGCTGTTCACCGATTTTTGAATATTCAGCTTACGCCATGAATGTGGTTGCGATTGTTGGGGCAACAACAGCAATTTTTGCAGCAACGGTTGGCACGTCACAGAATGATATTAAACGGGTGGTCGCCTATTCAACATGCTCGCAGCTTGGCTATATGTTCTTTGCTCTTGGGGTTGGGGCTTATGGGGCAGCAATTTTTCATCTTTTCACTCATGCTTTTTTTAAAGCCCTCTTATTTTTAGGGGCAGGCTCGGTTATTCATGCCTCATCTGATGAGCAGGATATGCGTAAAATGGGCGGTCTGTGGAAAAAAATCCCTCTTACATTTACCGCAATGATGATCGGAACGCTGGCATTAACGGGATTCCCTTATTTATCGGGTTATTTTTCGAAAGATATGATTATTGAAAGTGCTTATGCGGCGGCTCATATTATAGATGCGAAGGGGCAGCTTATTATGAACGCTAATACTTCTGGCGCAAATTATGCTTTCTGGATGGGTATATTTGCGGCCTTGCTCACGTCCTTTTATTCATGGCGGCTGATTTTCATGACGTTCTTTGGTCGCAGTCGTGCGTCACAAAAAGTGCAAGACCATGTGCATGAAAGCCCGCAAATTATGCTCGTGCCTCTTTACGCTCTTAGTATTGGTGCGCTTGCAGCGGGGGGATATTTTGCATCTTCATTCGTTGGTGAGCATTATGATGAATTTTGGCGTGAAGCTCTTTTCCTTAAAGGCGAAAATATTATGGAAGCGGCGCATCATGTCCCCGGCTGGGTTGTTGCATCGCCCTTTGTCGCAATGGTCACGGGATTTTTGATCTCTCTTTATTGCTATATCATTAATCCTGCGCTTCCTGCAAAATTTACCTCTACTTTCAAATATCTTTATAATTTTTGCTATCATAAATGGTATTTTGATGAAATTTATGACTTTTTATTCGTTCGCCCTGCGTTATCGCTCGGCAGGTTTTTTTGGAAGGTAGGGGACGAGAATGGAATTGATAAATATGGACCAAATGGCGTGGTTGCTCTTGTCGGGGCGATCGCTCAAAAATTTAAAGCCCTGCAATCGGGTTATATCTATCATTATGCATTCGCCATGTTAATTGGTGTGGCTTTATTTGTTACGTATTTTGTCACCTATTCAAATGGCGGAGGAAATTAAACCATGGAACATCTTCCTGTTTTATCGATCATTACATTCATGCCGCTTGTGGGAGTGATTCTTATTTTAATGATTAATGCGGATAATCTTAAAAACATCCGCAATACTGCGCTTTTAACAACGACGGCAACCTTTATTTTTTCTGTTTTTATTCTCTGGTTTGGTTTTGATCAGACGGTGGCGGATTTTCAGTTTGTTGAAAAGACTTCATGGCTGGGCGAGAATATCAGCTATCATATGGGCGTTGACGGTATTTCAGTGCTTTTTGTTCTGCTAACAACATTTTTAATGCCTCTGGTTATTTTAACGGGCTGGAATACGATTAAGCACCGTCTTAAAGAATATATGATTGCGTTTCTTATTTTAGAGACCTTTATGATCGGGGTTTTCTGCTCGCTTGATATTGTCTTATTCTATGTCTTTTTTGAAGCAGGTCTTATTCCTATGTTTATGATTATTGGGGTTTGGGGCGGCGCAAATAGAGTTTATGCTTCTTATAAGCTTTTTCTTTATACGCTTCTAGGTTCTGTTCTTCTGCTTCTTGGGCTGCTTTATATGTATTTTACGGCTGGAACGACAGATATTCCAGCACTGATGGACTATAATTTTACGCCTGAAGCTCAAATGTGGCTCTGGTTTGGTTTTTTTGCATCCTTTGCGGTGAAAGTTCCCATGTGGCCTGTTCATACGTGGCTTCCCGATGCCCATGTGCAAGCACCGACCGCAGGTTCTGTTATTTTGGCTGGGATTTTGCTTAAAATGGGCGGTTATGGCTTTCTTCGTTTCTCGCTTCCTATGTTTCCAGTTGCGTCCTATGAATTTGCTGAATTTATCTTTGTTCTTTCCTGTATCGCAGTGGTCTACACATCATTGGTCGCTCTGGTGCAGAAAGATATGAAAAAACTAATCGCCTATTCATCTGTTGCGCATATGGGTTTTGTGACCCTTGGGATTTTTGCTTTTAACATTCAAGGAATCGAAGGCTCGATTATCACAATGCTGGCTCATGGATTCGTGGCTTCCGCACTCTTCCTCTGTGTTGGGGTTATTTACGACAGACTTCATACAAGAGAGATTTCCCGTTACGGCGGACTTGTGCAAAATATGCCTAAATATGCTCTGGTCTTTATGTTCTTTACAATGGCTTCGGTGGGACTACCAGGTACGGCGAATTTTGTCGGGGAAGTTCTTGTACTTGCAGGGTTATTTAAGGTGAGCAGTTTTGCCGCTTTCTTTGCTCTTACGGGCGTGATTCTGGGGGCTGCTTATATGCTGTATCTTTACAGACGGGTTGTGTTTGGCGCGCTTACAAAAGATGATGTCAAAGCGATGCTTGATATGGACAAGCGTGAGATATTAATCTTTACACCGCTTGTTATCTGTACATTATGGATGGGGATTTATCCTACTTCCTTTCTCGATTTTATGCATGTATCGGTGGAAAATCTTATTACAAATTTTAATGCTTCTATTGATGCATATCAGCTTACACTTACGGGAGATAAATAATGGATAGTCTGAATCTCGCTCCTGCTTATAGTGAAATTATATTGGCTGTGGGCGCACTTGCGCTTTTAATGCTGGGGGTTTTTAAAGGCGATAAATCTACCCGCCTTGTTTCTTGGTTATCTGTGTTCCTTATGGTTCTATGCGTTTTTATCATTGCATCTTTACCCGATGGACGCTCATTCTCTTTTGGAAATATGTTTGTTACGGACGGCTTTACAAGCTTTATGAAAATCCTGATCTTAATTGCATCAGGCGCAGCGATTGCAATGTCGATCTCTTTCTTTGAACAAGAAAACGCAGGGAAGTTCGAGCTTCCCATCATTATGACACTTGCGACCGTGGGCATGTTGGTTATGGTATCGGCAAATGATCTTATGACGCTTTATATGGGGTTAGAGCTTCAATCTCTTAGCCTGTACGTCCTCGCAGCATTTCGCAGAGGCAGCACTAGATCAACGGAAGCAGGGCTTAAATATTTCATTCTTGGGGCTTTGTCATCTGGAATGCTTCTATATGGATCATCTTTGATTTATGGTTTTATTGGAACAATGAATTTTACGGCAATCGCAGGGGTCTTGTCTCATACGGGAGAACATGGACCCTCTATTGGCGTGGTGATTGGTCTGGTCTTTATTCTTTCGGGGCTTGCCTTTAAAATTTCTGCTGTGCCTTTTCATATGTGGACGCCAGATGTTTATGAAGGTGCGCCAACGCCTAT
Organism: Emcibacteraceae bacterium; assembly: GCA_016744185.1. GTDB lineage: Bacteria > Pseudomonadota > Alphaproteobacteria > Sphingomonadales > Emcibacteraceae > Pseudemcibacter. The sequence continues at coordinate 46,724 of JADGEY010000004.1, forward strand.
CACGTCATTCTTTGCTGTTGCCCCTAAAATAGCGGCTCTTGCCCTGCTTTTAAGAGTGATAGAAGTGCCTTTTGGGACGATGGAAGCCTCATGGAGTCAGATTATTTTCTTCATGTCTATCTTGTCAATGATTCTTGGCTCTGTCGCTGCGATCATGCAGTTTAATATTAAACGTTTGATGGCATATAGCTCTATTGGTCATATTGGTTTTGCTCTTATGGCTATGGCATCGGGCTCTGAGCTTGGCGTAAGCGGCATTCTTTATTATATGAGCATCTATCTTGTAACAAACGTCGGGGTTTTTTCCTGCATTATGGGTATGAGACGTAAAGATGGCATGACCGAAAATATTAATGATCTTGCAGGGCTTGCCAAGAGCCGTCCTGCTATGGCAGCTGCAATTGCGCTGTTTATGCTCTCTCTTGCAGGTATTCCGCCGCTTGTTGGCTTCTATGCTAAATTTTACGTTATTGGTGCAGCTGTAGCAGAAGGTCATTATGTTCTTTCTGTAATTGCCTTCATGGCTAGCGTTATCGGGGCTTTTTATTATCTTCGGATTATTAAAATTATGTATTTTGATGAAGGTGAGCCTGATTTTATTGCACAAAAATCTTTATTAATGCGGAGCGTGGCATTTGTCAGTGCGGCGGGCGTGATTTTCATGGGTTTTCCGCAAATTTCTGCTCCTTTAAAAGAGGCGGCATCTCTTGCGGCAAAAGCTTTGCTTTCTTAATTTTTGGCTATGGATCAGAAACAAATAAATAGTCAAATGCCTGAAGCATACCGCCTTCGGGCATTTGACGTTTTGGATAGTACAAATAAAGAAGCTATCCGTGCGGCAGAAAAAGGCGAGGCAGCTAATCTATGGATTACAGCCGAAAGCCAGAGCAGCGGAAAAGGACGTAGGGGGCGTGAATGGATTTCAAGTGAGGGTAATTTATTTTGCTCTTTATTGCTTGAGAATAAAAAAGACGCTCTTACCGCATCTCAGCTTTCATTCGTTGCTGCGCTTGCCGTATATGATACAGCGGCAGAAATTTTAGGCAGCGCAGAAGATATTCAATGTAAATGGCCGAATGATATTTTGGTTAAAAATCAAAAAATATCAGGAATTTTATTAGAATCATCAGGCTTTGGAAATAATGCACCAGAATATATTATTATTGGAATTGGTCTAAATTTAAGCTCTTATCCAAAGGAGGCATTATATCCTGCCGTGGATTTCAAATCTTTGGGTAAAGATACCACCCCTAAAGAAGCGATAGGGATCTTGGCAAAATATATGGCAGAATATATTAGGCTTTGGCATAAAGAAGGTTTCCATCCTATTCGTAAAAAATGGCTTAAGCAGGTTAAAGGGCAGGGCAGCGAGATCATTGTTAAGTTACCATCAGAAGAAATTATAGGATGCTTTGTTGACCTAGACCTTACAGGGGCATTAATGTTACAAACAGATACAGGGCTTAGGCTAATTACAGCAGGTGACGTTTTCTTTCCAAAGCTTGCTACAGACTAAAGAAGAGCTTGCGACAGAATAAAAAAAGAGTTCGTAAAAAAATAATTAAAGAGATAGATCATGCTATTAGCAATTGATGTTGGAAATACAAATATTGTTTTTGCCCTAAAAAATAAAGAGGCAGATAAAGATCAGCCTTTATATAAATGGCGAATTTCAAGCAAGCCTAGTAAAACGGCTGATGAATATATGGTTTGGCTGACCCAGCTTATGGCTCTTGAAAATATCACGCCAGATGTTGTGTCGGGGGCAATTATTGCATCTGTAGTGCCTGAATGCCTTTTTCCGCTACAAAGATTATGCCGTAAGTATTTTTCCACAGAAGCTCTTATTGTAGATGATTCTCTTGAACTTGGCATTGAAGTTAAACTGCCCAACCCCAAAGAAGTTGGCGCAGATCGGCTCGTCAATGCCGTAGCGGCTCATAAAAAATACGGCGGATCATTGGTTATTATTGATTTTGGAACAGCGACTACATTTGATGTCATTGATACGAATGGAGATTATTGTGGGGGCATTATTGCACCTGGTATAAATCTCTCTGTTGATGCGCTTCATGCGGCGGCGGCAAAGCTGCCGCGGGTGGCTGTTGAAAAGCCTGCTAAAGTCATTGGAACAGACACGGTCAGCGCTATTCAATCGGGAATATATTTTGGATATATTTCTATGATAGAAGGGTTGATTTTGCGTATTAGAGAAGAATTTGGTGCATCTGATATGGCAGTCATCGCTACAGGCGGCCTTGCTCCTTTATTTAAAGGGGCGGTAGATGTGATCGAACAAGTTGATCAAGAACTTACAATTACTGGATTATTTGATATATATGAGTTAAACAAAGATATGGGCTAGTGTGAAGTATATTCCTAGATGTTCCTTTGGAAAGATAGATGAGCGAAATAGATAAAAATAAAGAACTCTTATTTTTACCTTTGGGGGGATCGGGTGAAATTGGAATGAATATGAACCTTTACTGCTACGGCGGTAAATGGTTGATGGTTGATTGTGGTATTTCATTTGCAGATACGTACCTTCCTGGCATTGATATTATTATGCCTGATACAGCCTTTATTGAAAGCAAGCGGAAAAATCTCGTTGGGATTGTCATTACCCACGCCCATGAAGATCATGTGGGGGCAATTGCCTATCTTTGGCCTAAATTAAGATGCCCTATTTACGCAACTGCCTTTACGATGACACTTTTGAAATCTAAGTTAGATGAGGCTGGACTGCTTGAACAGGCGCAAATTATAGAAGTCCCTCTTGATGGAAATGTTGATATTGCCCCTTTTGGGGTAGATTTTGTCACTCTTACTCATTCAATTCCAGAGCCCAGCGCGCTTAAAATTACAACGCCAGCTGGGGTGATTTTTCATACGGGAGACTGGAAGCTTGATCCTGATCCCCTTGTAGGAAAAGCTGTTTGCCCAGATGCTTTAAAAGCCATTGGTGATGAAAGCATTCTTGCAATGGTCTGTGATTCAACCAATGTTTTTAATAAAGAACCCGCAGGGTCAGAACGTACAGTTCGGGATAATATGATCCAGATAGTGAAGGGTAAAAAGGGCAGGATTATTGCCTCAAGCTTTTCATCAAATATTGCAAGGCTTGAAACCTTGGCGAAGGTTGCTGTCGCTGCGGGGCGTACATTATGCCTTATTGGACTATCTTTAAAACGTAATTTAGCGGCGGCGCAAAATGCGGGATACCTTCTTGATTTTCCAGATTTTTTAGATGAAGAGGCCGCGGCAAAAGTCTCTAAAGATAAGATTTTTTATATTTGCACAGGCTGTCAAGGCGAAGCAAGGGCAGCTCTATCACGCATAGTGTCAGGGAATGCAAAATATTTAAAATTGTCTAAAGGTGATACGGTTATCTTTTCTTCAAAGATTATTCCTGGGAATGATTTACAGATTGCCCGTCTGCATAACAGCCTTGTAGAGCTTGGGGTGGAGGTGATTACAGGAAAAGAAGCCTTCATTCATGTTTCAGGGCATCCAGGACAAAAAGAATTAAAAGATATGTATGACTGGATAAGACCAGAAATATCTGTTCCCGTCCATGGTGAAATCCGCCATATGACGCATCATGCAAAATTTGCGAAATCCATAGGGATAAAACAAGCGATAGTCCCCCATAATGGATCAATGATTAGATTATCTCCCCAGCCTGCGCAAATTATTTCAGAAGTTTATAGAGGACGTTTTGCTGTAGATGGCAAATTCCTTATCAAAGATGACGATCCTGCAATTGTCAGCAGGCGGCGGATTTTATATAATGGTGCTATTATTGTATCTGTGGTGCTGGGTCATGGCTCTATCTTTGCAGCGCCGCCGCATGTGACGGCTTTGGGCGTTCCAGATGATAAAGAAGGTGCGCTAGAAGAATATATTTCTAAGCTTGTGCAGGATGCCGTTAAAAAAATGCCTCTTTCGGTGCGCAGTGATGATAAAAAAATAGCTGAACGTATTAGAGTGCTCGCCCGTAAAGCGGCTAAAGGCTATACAGGAAAAGGCACGGGAGCTGTCACAAGCGTTAATATTACAAGAATTTAAGGAAAAAGAATGATTGGTGAGTTAAACCATGTTGCCATTGCTGTCCCAGACTTAAGAAAAGCAAGCCTGCAGTATAAAGATGTTTTTGGCGCAGATGTATCAGAACCGCTAGCTCTGCCCGAACATGGGGTTACAGTTGTTTTTGTTAATCTTCCCAATAGTAAGATTGAACTTTTACATCCTCTAGGCGAAGAATCATCTATAAAGAAGTTCTTAGATAAAAATCCTGCGGGTGGTATTCACCATTTATGTTTTGAAGTTGGCGATATTATGGCTGCGAGTAAAAAACTATTAAGCAAAGGTCATCGGATTTTAGGATCAGGAAAACCTAGGATTGGTGCTCATGGTAAAGAGGTTCTTTTCCTTCACCCAAAAGATAATTTTGGTGCGCTGATTGAGTTAGAGCAAAAATAAAATTGGAAGATATAAAATGAATGTTATAAATCTCTTCATTGTTTTTATGGTGAGCTGGTGGCTGATTTTCTTGATGGTGTTGCCTTTCGGGGTTAAAAATCATTATGAAGCAGGCGTTGATGGCAAGGACGGCATTGAAATGGCATCTCCCATAAAGCCTCATTTATGGAGGAAAATATGGTTAACGACTTTTTTTACTATAATTGTGACCCTTTTATTCTGGGCTATGATGGAATATGATTGGGTGAAAATTACTTAAAATAAGCTTTTTAAAAATAAAATCTTAAACTTGGAAATAACTTATGAATAAATACCTTAAAATTTTAACTGTTTTTTGTGCGTTTGGAATTTCAATCCCTGTTAGTGCAGTCTTTGTTAATGCAGATGAAAAAAAGCCAGCAAATGTAATAAAAAAACAAGATGTTAAAAAATTATTTGATCTAAACGTGAAAGAAGTAGAAAAAGGAAATATTAATGCCATTTATAATATGGGCATTATTTTCCGTGATGGAAGCGGGGCTAAAAAAGACTTAAAAGAAGCGTTAAAATGGTTTGAAAAAGCGATGCTTCTTGGTGATAATGAAGCAAGGTTTAATGCGGGGAAAATTTATGATCTTGGGGCAAAAAATGTAAAACAAGATTTAAAAAAAGCGGCTGAATATTATTTAAAGGCAGCTGAAGGCGGCTTTGTTTCTGCCCAGCGGGCGGTAGCATCAATGTATGCTTCTGGTGATGGAATTCAAAAAGACCCTAAAAAATCAATAAATTGGTATTTTAAAGCGGCTGGAAGCGGCGATCATGAATCACAATATGCCGTTGGTGCTGCTTATGCAACAGGCACGGGGGTTAAGAAAAATTATGCAGAAGCTCATTATTGGTTTAATGAAGCGGCTAATAGAGGTAATATTTTATCGCTTTATAATCTTGGAACAATGTATGCTAAAGGGCAGGGAACAAAAAAAGATCTTGTTCAAGCTCTTAAATGGTTAGAGCTTGCCAAAATCGGCGGCTATAAAAAAGCAGAAAAAAATATTGCATTTGTTAAAAAATCTTTAAAAGAGCCTGCGATTAAAGAAGCAGAACAAATGTCCAAAATATGGCTAGCAAGATTTAGAGCTAGATAATATTTAGACCTCTTAAGGTCTATAGAGAAAAATCGGAGCATTTATAAGTATGGGGGGGAAATATTTTAAAAATGGCTCCCCGAGCAGGACTCGAACCTGCGACAAATAGATTAACAGTCTACTGCTCTACCAACTGAGCTATCAGGGATCACTAAAAATCTTTCTTAGAAAGACACATATCATTCGTGTGAGCATCTTATACAGATAGGTTTTAAATTTGCCAAGAGAAAAAACAAAAAAAATATTTTTTTTCAGAAAATATAATATTTTCCAATGAAAATAGTAGGATAGTAAGATTTATATAGAATATTTGCTAGGTTGTTTATGCAAGATTATTTATGGAGGTGCGGACCAGATTTGAACTGGTGTAGACGGATTTGCAATCCGCTGCGTAGCCTCTCCGCCACCGCACCTAACTCATAAATACTGATAGATAATTAAAGAAAAATATTTTTCTATCTAATTGAGACCTTGAGTGTTTCGCATATCTATTTAGTGGGGTCAAGTTAATAAAATAGTATCTTTTCAGAATTACAGGGAAGTGTTTATTAAGAAAAAAATATAAAGAATTATGAAAAATTTAAAATCTCTATCTATAAGTCCTGCTTGGTATATAATTTAATTTATATGTTAGCAAAAGAACTTACATTTTAAGTTATTTTAGTTTTTTGAATTATTATTGTATTTTTAATTAAAAATATGTAAAAATAAATAATTCTATTATAGTTGATGATTTAGCACCTGATAGACTTCATTTGAGGATTTATTACAAAGATTAAAAACATCTCATGTTATGAGATGTTTTTAATAAAAAAACAACGAATTGATAGTCTTACTTGGCTGTTGAAACCTTTAGCAAGCGAGATAAAAAAGATATGAGCGAAGAGAAATCAACTGATGAGCCAACAATGGAAGAAATTCTTGCATCGATTCGAAAAATTATTTCTGAAGATGATGATGCTCCTGCGGAAGAAGTAACAGAGCCAGAAGCTGAACCAGAAGTTGAGCCAGAAGAAGATATCTTGGATTTAACCGATGTTGTAGAGGACGAAGAGGAAGAAGTGGTTTTAAAAATGCCTGAACCTGAGCCTGAGCCAGAACCTGAGCCTGAGCCTGAGCCTGAGCCAGAACCTGAGCCAGAATATGAGCTAGATAGTGATGCTTTTTCTATGGACGATGTAGATGCATCGGAGATTTCTGATGCTATTATGTCTTCTGGTCCTTCATATGATGCGAGCAGTCAGTTTGGAATGTTGTCAGAGCTTTTAACAACAGGCTATCAAGGGTCAGGTAATACATTAGAGGATCTGGTAAGAGAGCTTCTAAAGCCAATGCTAAGAAGCTGGCTTGATGATAATCTGCCGCCTTTAGTGGAGAGAATGGTTGCAAAAGAAATGGCGCGCCTTGCTAGAGTAAAAAAACCTTAAGCGGTAAGAGCATTTTTCTTTCTTTTTGGTGCGACACCATTTAAATTAAAACCATTGCAGGAGAGTCATATTTTGGCTCTTCTGTTTTTATATATAATTTATTAAGTGGAATATTCAGTAATGTCTGAAAATGAAGGTCGGCTCGATAAGTCATTCGACTTTAAAGCAAAAGAGCAAAAATGGTATAGCCGGTGGGAAGAGAAGGGGGCGTTTAAATCTGGTCAGCGCCCCGATGCAGAACCCTATACGATCGTCCTGCCGCCGCCGAATGTGACGGGAAGTCTTCATATTGGTCACGCTCTTAATCATACATTACAAGATATTCTTATTCGGTTTGAACGGATGCGGGGCAAAGATGTTCTGTGGCAACCTGGTATGGATCATGCGGGCATTGCAACGCAAATGGTTGTGGAAAGACAACTTGATGCGCAGGGAATTTCCCGTCATGATCTTGGACGTGAAAAATTCTTGGAAAAAATTTGGGAATGGAAAGAGGAATCTGGCGGAATTATTTTCAATCAAATGCGCCGCCTTGGACAGTCCTGTGATTGGAGCCGAAGCCGCTTTACGATGGATGAAGGCTTTAGTGCAGCGGTCAATAAGAAATTTGTTGAGCTTCATGAGAAAGGACTGATTTATAAAGCAAAACGTCTTGTGAATTGGGATCCAAAACTTCTTACGGCGATTTCTGATCTGGAAGTAGAGCAGAAAGAAGTGAATGGTCATTATTGGCATTTTAAATACCCCGTTGATGGGGAAGAGGGACGCTATCTTACCGTGGCGACAACCCGTCCAGAAACCATGCTGGGGGACGTTGCGGTAGCCGTCCACCCTGATGATGAACGGTATCAGGATTTAATTGGCAAGACATTAACGCTGCCGATTGTTGGGCGGACGCTGCAAATTGTGGCGGATCATCACGCCGATCCTGAAAAAGGTTCTGGGGCTGTTAAAATCACGCCTGCCCATGATTTTGACGATAATATGGTTGGCAAGCGTCATGGGCTTGAAAATATCAACATCTTAACCGATGATGCTCACCTCAATGATAATGTGCCTGAAAAATACCGCGGCATGGAACGTTTTGCGGCACGCAAGGAAATTGTTGCTGAAATGGACAGCCTTGGTCTGCTTGAAAAAATAGAAGATACGGTACATATGGTACCTTACGGCGACCGCTCGGGCGTGGTGATTGAGCCGTATCTTACAGATCAATGGTATGTTGATGTGGAAGTGATGGCAAAAAATGCGCTTGATGCTGTAAAAGACGGACGGACGAAATTTGTTCCTAAAAACTGGCAAAAAATCTATTTCGAATGGATGAATAATATCGAGCCATGGTGCGTATCACGCCAATTATGGTGGGGTCATCAAATCCCTGCTTGGTACGGGGAAGACGGCAAGATTTTTGTAGCTTACTGTGAAAAAGAATCCCAAGAAAAAGCGGATAGCCATTATGGTAGAGTAACGCTTCTTAGGCGAGATGAAGATGTGCTTGATACATGGTTTTCTTCTGCTCTTTGGCCTTTTGCAACTCTTGGTTGGCCAGAGGCTACACCAGAGGTTAATAAGCATTATAAAACAAATACCCTTGTTACAGGATTTGACATTATTTTCTTTTGGGTTGCCCGAATGATGATGGACGGGCTTCATTTTATGGATGAAGTTCCTTTTGATACGGTTTACGTTCATGCGCTTGTTCGGGACGAGCATGGCGCAAAAATGTCAAAATCTAAAGGTAATGTAATTGATCCCTTGGATATTGCCGATAAATATGGCGCAGATGCACTTAGATTTACGCTGTCTTCTATGGAAGCTCAGGGGCGTGATATTAAAATGTCCGACAAACGGGTTGAAGGCTACCGTAATTTTGGCACAAAACTTTGGAATGCGGCTCGGTTCTGCGAAATGAATGAATGTTTTAATCAGGGTGAAGGTTTTAATCCTAAAGAGGCAAAACTTGCGGTCAATAAATGGATTATTGGTCAGGTTACAAGGGCTGTATCGGACGTAACAAGCTCTTTGGAAAACTTTAAATATAATGAAGCCTCTGCTGCGATTTATCATTTTACATGGGGAAGTTTTTGTGACTGGTATATTGAGCTTTTAAAGCCTTATTTTTTTGGCGAAGAGGGAGCGGAAAAACAAGAATGCCGTGCGGCTGCGGCATGGGTTATGGACGAAATTCTTAAAGCTCTTCATCCTTTCATGCCCTTTATTACAGAAGAGTTATGGCAGACTTTAAATAATGATCGTAAATGTGATTTAATTTTAGCCCCATGGACTGTTTTTGACGGCGGTTTAATAGACCAGAGCGCAGAAGATGAAATGAGCTGGACGGTTAAAGTGATTTCAGATATTCGCACAGCGAGGGCGGAAATGAACGTTCCTGCGGGGGCTATGATCGATATGCTTATTTCAGGCGCATCTGATAAAACTCATGAGTTTTTAAAATCTCAAACGGCTGCCCTTAAACGTATGGCTCGCCTTGAAGACATTGCTATTCATGACGGTGATGCACCAAAAGGGGCGGTATCTGTTGTTGTTGGTGAAGCGACAATTTTTCTTCCTCTTGCGGGGGTTATTGATGTTGATGCGGAATATGCAAGGCTGAATAAAAACCTTGAAAAAGCCCAAAAAGAAGCCGCAGGGATTGAAGGGCGTTTAAATAATGAAAAATTTATGGCAAAAGCCCCTGATCATATCATTGCAGAAAATAGGAAAAACTTAGAAGAAGCACAGCTTAAAGCTTCCAAAGTTAACGAAGCCTTGGATAGATTAGCTATCTTGAAATAGTTTTTTCTAACGAGGGGCGTTTGTAATTTTATTGCGCAAGATGGATTGAAAGTGTAATTTTGTACTTTTAAACCCTTGCGCATTTTTTTGAGATCTATATAAATAAATTATATAATTATTTATATAAGTAGTCACATAGATATAAGCTTAAGAAGAGTGAGAATAAAATGACCAAATTTGATAAATCCAAACTTCCAAGTAGACATGTAACAGAAGGCCCCGAGCGTGCGCCTCACCGCTCATATCTTTATGCAATGAAGCTTACGGAAGAGCAGATTCACCAGCCTTTAGTCGGCGTGGTGAGTACTTGGAATGAAGCGGCTCCCTGTAATACAGCTCTTAGCCGTCAAGCAAAAGTGGCTAAGCAGGGAGTTTTTGAGGCGGGCGGCACTGCACGTGAATTTACAACAATTACTGTAACGGACGGCATTGCGATGGGGCATCAGGGAATGAAATCTTCTCTTTGCAGCCGTGAGGTGATTGCTGATTCTGTAGAGCTTACTATTCGGGGGCATTCCTATGATGCGGTCGTGGGGATTGCGGGCTGTGATAAATCTCTTCCGGGGTTGATGATGTCTATGCTGCGGCTTAATGTGCCGGCTGTTTTTATGTATGGCGGCTCTATTCTTCCGGGGAAAGTAAAGGGTAAAGACGTTACGGTTGTTGATGTATTTGAGGCCGTGGGGCAGCATGCATCGGGTAATTGCTCGGATGAAGACTTAAAAGAACTTGAAGAACATGCATGCCCGAGCGATGGGGCGTGCGGGGGACAGTTTACTGCCAACACTATGGCATGTGTATCCGAAGCCATTGGGCTTGCGCTTCCAGGGTCTGCTGGTGCGCCTGCGCCCTACGAAAGCCGTGACCGTTATGCTTTTGAATCGGGCAGAGCTGTGATGGATCTTATAAAGACTCAGCTTCGCCCTAGAGATATTGTCACTAAAAAAGCCCTTGAAAATGGTGCAAGAGTTGTTGCGGCAACGGGCGGCTCTACTAATGCTGCGCTGCATCTTCCCGCTATGGCAAATGAGGCAGGGATTGATTTTACAATGATGGACGTGGCAGAAATTTTTAAAAGCACGCCCTATATTGCAGATTTGAAACCCGGTGGAAAATACTGCGCAAAAGATTTATTCGAAGCAGGGGGCGTTCAGCTTGTTCTAAAAGTGCTTTATGATGCGGGCTATATTCATGGCGGTTGCATTACGGTAACAGGGAAAACAATGGCGGAAAATTTAAAGTCTGTGCAGTGGAACCCCGGTCAAGACGTTGTTTATAAATGTGATAATCCGATTACGCCCACAGGCGGGGTTGTTGGGCTTATCGGTAATCTTGCACAAGAGGGGGCGATTGTAAAAGTTGCAGGCATGAAAAAATTAACCTTCACGGGCGCAGCAAGAGTATTCGACTGTGAAGAAGATGCTTTCAGCGCAGTGACGGCGAATGAATTTGAAGAAGGGGAAGTCCTTGTTATTCGCTATGAAGGACCAAAGGGCGGGCCGGGAATGCGTGAAATGCTTTCAACCACAGCGGCGCTTTATGGGCAGGGAATGGGTGAAAAGGTTGCTCTTATCACGGACGGCAGATTTTCTGGCGGCACAAGAGGTTTTTGCATTGGTCATGTTGGACCAGAAGCTTATGTGGGCGGTACAATTGCCCTGCTTAAAGATGGAGATATAATTTCGATAGATGCAGAAAAAGGAACAATCAATGTAGACTTATCGGCGGCAGAGCTCGCGAAACGTAAAAAAACTTGGGTGAGGCGGGAGACAATTTATACTTCTGGCGTTATACGTAAATTTCAACAGCTTGTAGGCCCTGCATGTGACGGTGCTGTAACCCATGGGGGCGCGAAAGCGGAGAAACATATATATGCAGATATTTAATTCATTACTTTAATAAAATAGAAATTAAATTCAAAAAAATACGAGCCAAAATTTTTATAAATTGGCTCGTATTTTTTGTAGAAATTTAGATGATTATTATAATGGTTTTTCTTTACCGTTAATTGATAGCTTTCCATTTTTAAATTCAGCAACTGACTTATAAACATCGCCTTCTTTAACGATATATTTTTTCTCTAAAGCGAATTTCAGTATTTGGGAGGTTTGCTCTTTTATCATTTTATTATATTTTTTTTCATCCATAGAGAGGGTGTTTGGCATTTTCAATTTCACCATTGCTTGAATAAGCTCTTCGTTGAATGAAATTTCTCCATTACTTTTTATGAATTTTACTATTTCTTCGGAATTTTCTTCGATCATATTATCTTTGATTTTATCACCTTGAATGGATAATGTGGATTTTCCTTTAAAATAGCCATCATCAATTTTAAAATTTAAGTGATCTATTTTAAAGCTTGGTGAATTTTGGAGTATTTCATTCATTCCTTCTGTAAGAAAAACTTCAAAATCTGGGTATTCTTGTGTTTGCTGTTTTGCTATTTTTTCGAATGAATTTATAATGGCTGCTTTTGAGATTTCATTTATTGATAATGAATGTTCATAATCCCGTATTTTACTGGTAAATAAAATTATAGCGATCTCTGAGAAGCTTAATTTTGATGTAATGTTAAGGTCTTTATCACTATTAGAATATATTTCATATTTGACGTTTTCAATGTTAAAAACATTTTTATATTCATTTTCACTAAGAATCCTCTCATTTTTTTGTTTTATATCCAAATGTTTTAAAGTGAGCTTCTCACTTACATTAGGGATGTCGTGCTTGAATATCCCTGTAATTAATGCAAGCACTTCATTGGGTGTTGTAGATTTATTATCAAAGGTTTTTGTTATACTATCCGAAAGGTTAGAAGGGTTTTTTGCTGTAAGTGCTTTAATATATTCTGTTATTGCGTTAAGGGATAGTTTATTGATTAATATTGAATAATTAAATTTATCTAGGTTGAACTTTGATGATTTTACTTCTTCCATATTGAAGTCAAGGGCTAATGAAATATTATCATCATTTTCTTTTTTAACATTTATATTATATTCTAAATCATTAAAATTTAAGGTTTCGTCTTGCTCTAGCTCTGTCTTAATCTGTTCTATTGCTATTTTTGTTTTATTGGTCCAGAGATAATCGTTGATTTTATCCCCTTCACTG
>JADGEY010000500.1 GCA_016744185.1 Emcibacteraceae bacterium
CTGCCACACCAGGCGACCGTGTAAGAGTGTAGATATATAGGACACCGATACAATGTACTCCCACAAACAAAACTTGGCACTACACAAAACAACGCGCACACAAGTGTGTGTATATACGTATTGTATACATTACACACACGCGGTTGTGGGTATAGGATAATGCATATGCTTTGTACAACACAAATGTATTTATCGTGAATGGAATATAAACAGTCCATCCTAATAACATGTAACCTATTAGTTTATGCACTATATTAACTATATGTGTGGGTAGTTATACCTAACTGGGTACTATACCCATGTGTGATAGTTTTCTAGCTAGCTGGCTGGATATGAATGTAGTTAGTCAAAAAGAGAAAATAAGAATGTTTTAAGTTCGGTTTTGGTTGAATAGAGAAGTCAATGAAATAGTACGTAGGGAAGACATATTGCATAAGAAGACACATAAGAAGACACATTGCATCTACGCATCTATAGTTACTAATGTTATAGTATATTGTATAGGTAATTACATATAATATACAAGTGTGTGTGCGTGAGTTTGTGTGTTTGTGTGTGTGTGTGTGTGTGTGTGTGTGTGTGTGTGTGTGTGTGTCTCTCTTTGTGTGTGTATATATG
>JADGEY010000502.1 GCA_016744185.1 Emcibacteraceae bacterium
CGGCAGACGCCCGCCCCACAAGTAGCACGGTGCGAAGCTAACGTGGCGTTCGCCAACCGACTGCTGGGCAAAATGCGGTTGTTGGTGGGCTACATACGCGTAATGCACCTGAGGCGCCTGGCCAAGCTGGTGCAACCGCAGTTGACCTTTGACACGGACACCGAGGACGTGGTGAACTCGGATACCGATGCCTTCCTGTCCCACCTATACGACATGGTGGCATATGCCGAGGACTGCGACCTTGGCTTCTGCGAGTCCATTGAGAATATGAGGGAACTAGCCTTGGCTACATTCGAGGAGAACCTGGACGAGGAAAGTCGGCAGTTCAGGGAGCTGGAGAACGGGGAAAACTTCGGCGACGAGTATCTAGGCGAAGATCTTCTCGAGGATTACATCGAGGATATCGACGATAATTTCGATGAGATCAATTTCGATGCTGATATTTTCGATCTTCACATGTAACACCGTTGTCGCCTCTGCTGCAACCCGTTATAATACCCGGCTACCCTGGATCGTGTCGATCATCCAGGGTCGCCGCGGGTGTGCCTGTCACCGCGTCTTCGGACCGACGACTCGCATAGTCACCAACACACACACACACACACACACACACACA
>JADGEY010000503.1 GCA_016744185.1 Emcibacteraceae bacterium
TGTGAGTGTGTGTGTGTGTGTGTGTGTGTGTGTGTGTGTGTGTGTGTGTGTGTGTGTGTGTGTGTGTGTGTGTGTGTATGTGATACAAAGGTGACCCTAAACCCCCCATGGGTTTAAAATTCGATTTTGTATCGTTTGGTTATCTAATGAAGTCTTAATCACGTGTTCATTGTCCTTGTATTGGTAAACAAGAATTAGTGACACTTCCGTCTTTATATTGTTTACTATGTGGAGAACAAACGATTATTCTATTCGTCGTTGTCTTTTGTACATTATTTATGACCAGGGATAACCTAATTAGGTTAACTTAATGGCATATCATATATGGACACATCGCATAGATATAGTTAACTTTAAAACAGAAATATATTAATTGATGTTGCGCTTTGGGTGTTTTTAATGCGATTGAATCGCTGGGTGATAGAAGGACATCGATGTCCACCAGTTAACACATTAGCTAGTGCATTTTAGCTAATGACCATGATTAGTTGATACTCGTTGTACAACGGCACCACTCCAAGCAATATACAGCTATAACGTACATTGTACGTCAAACAGTGTACCCCCATAGTCGCGTACCTAATACANTGTACCTTATAATCGTGTACCTTATAC
>JADGEY010000505.1 GCA_016744185.1 Emcibacteraceae bacterium
GTGTAGTATGGTGTAGTAGGGTGTAGTAGGGAGGATGAACTGTTTAGTTTTATTGGGAAATTAAATCATATTTAGTATATTATTTAATATTATATAACTTCCTTATAAAGCTTATATTCATTAAGCTCCCTTAAGCTTACGCTTCCTTATTCCGTATATAGTTTCCTTAATGAATATCATATATGCACTATTAATTATATTATTTATAGCAAAGATTTTTTTTATTAAAATGCATATTAATTGGTTTAAAAATGACAACTCATTATCGATTACACCCAGTGTGTGTGAACCACACACACACACACACACACACACACACACACACACACACACACACACACACACACATTCATTCATTCATTATACACTTCACATACATTCACTTATATTATCATCTTTGCTAGCATCACCGACCATCTTTTATCACCAATTCAATCAATCCCCACTTACAAATAAACAATAAATATATTATAATACCCATGCAAAGCTGGGTGCATGAATGCACTTTACTACTAACAAATATACATGCATACGATTTTATCATCCAATAATATATAAATAAATGATTAAATAAATAAAATAAATGCATATATATATAT
>JADGEY010000506.1 GCA_016744185.1 Emcibacteraceae bacterium
TGTGTGTGTGTGTGTGTGTGTGTGTGTGTGTGTGTGTGTGTGTGTGTGTGTGTGTGTGTGTGTGTGTGTGTGTGTGTGTGTGTGTGTGTGTGTGTGTGTGTGTGTGTGTGTGTGTGTATAGCTACGTGCATTCATACACCGATGTTTAGCATTCGGACATGGTTTAAATCAAATTGCAATTATACTAAACGATGAATTCTATATATGTGTTCAAAGTTGATTTCAGTATTTTGTAATACCTCGATTTAAGTAAATCAAGGTATTTAGAAAAATCTATTATTTAACAATTAACCTATTATTTAAAAAAATCCCTGTACACTGTTTAACAACTAATCAACTAGCGTATTAAATAATTGATGCATCTATTCACTAAATGTCTGGATGAATGAATTTTACTTTATAAAATACTCTACAAAAATAGTGACACGATAACCTGTAGCCTGTAGCCTAGTGGTTTATGAACTATATCAACTATATGGGTGATAGTTTTCTAGCGTGCTTGATAGGAATGTAGTTAGTCAAGAGAAAATAAGAATGTTTAAGTTTGGTTTTGAATAGAGAAGTCGATGAAATAGAACGTAGGGAAGAGGGGAGCTTATTCCATATAAGAG
>JADGEY010000508.1 GCA_016744185.1 Emcibacteraceae bacterium
CCATTATTGGTGCTAGTGGATTCGCATTTATTTTGATCGCACCTCGCCTAACCCGTTGTCACACCTCGGCCGAATCAATCAGTCGTGATCTACTAAAAATAAAACTACTTATATAATAAGCTAAATGTAATAATAATAGTAGTAAAGCCGCGTGTTATTTATTTATAGATTTGCGTACGTGTTGTGTCGAAGGACGATGTCACGTGTGCATGCGTCAATGGTATGCGTTCGTGCGCGTGTACGTGTGTGTGTGTGTGTGTGTGTGTGTGTGATAAGTTCGCAAATTTCGTTCTTTCGACTAATCAATATAATAATTATTAATAAACTTTATCGGATATCATCATTATTCATAAATATTGTTATTATAATAAGTGTTAACAATATAATATGTATTAACAATATAATACTTATTAATAAACAACAGGTGCTGTGATATATACTTATTTGCGTAATTTTATATATACCTATTTGTGTATTAGTTGGTGTATAATTGATTACATAACTAATTTATAGAAACACGAAATTTATAGCTAATTATTCTATATTTATTAAAATTTAATACAAATTTTTAGATAAAAAAAACACTTGAAAATTTAAAAAAGATTATTTAAAT
>JADGEY010000509.1 GCA_016744185.1 Emcibacteraceae bacterium
GTGTGTGTGTGTGTGTTTGTGTGTGTGTGTGTGTGTGTGTGTGTGTGTGTGTGTGTGTGTGTGTGTGTGTGTGTGACTAACCGCACTCTGGTGCGAGTAGGCCGTACAATTATGCGAGTGTGTGTAATCTCTAACGGCCGATTTTAATTTAAAACTATAATCTTCTCCGCCAACCGTCGTCAGGGGTCAGGGGTCGAGATGAATCGCTATAGTACCCCTGGGGACTCCAACGACCTGTGTTATCTAATAATTACTCACCATTCTCTGCGGAAGGTGCTATAGATTGTAGAAGGTGCCATTGGATTTAGATTACCACTGGTTCTATGGCCACTAGTTATCTGACCACTAACTTTCTGACCACTAACTCTCTGACCCTTAGTGAAGAACTATAGTTCTCTGGAAACCAGTTCTCTGGAAACTGGATTGTTGACTTCTAGCTCTCTGGACACTGACTTACTAACCAATGTCACTATGACCGCTAGCTCTCTGATCACTGACTCCTTGACCACTGACTCTTTGACCACTTGCTCTCTGAAAACTAGCTCGCTGACCAGTAGTTCTTAGACCGTTACATTCTTGAATAATTTACTATTTAAATATATAGTGAAACAT